>NZ_JAKZKW010000029.1 GCF_022808695.1 Fundidesulfovibrio soli | reverse complement strand
CCCCCGTCCCCCCGTCCCCCCGCGACGGCCTCACAAGCTTCTTGCCCATCCCGCGTGCATTCCGTATAGAATTGGAGTTGATCCCTCTTTCCCGCCGTCGCTGTTGCGAGGGGTGCAAGGCTGATTGACCGGCGCGTCATGCGCCGCGCTGCGGCCTCAACTCTAAACTCAAGGAGAACCTCATGAATCGCAAGCGCAAATGGATGGTTGGGGCGGTGTGCGCCATCATGGCGACGGTCCTTTACGCATTTCCGGCCGCAGCCCTGTACGTTGAGCCCGCCATGATCGGCTCCAACACGGGCAAGGTCGTGCACGCCGGCTTCACCGACCTGCCCCTGCGCGACGGGCAGGGCACCACCAGCGGCGTGGTCATGAAGCTTGCGCACAATCAGACGCTCAATGTCTGGTGGAACGACGGCGAGGGCTGGGCCTATGTTGAAGTGCCGGGCACCAAACAGTTCGGCTGGGTCTGCCTGGAAAACACCTACTGATCGGCGGAACGTTCCCGCGACCGGCGCGAAGCGATAGGGGATTCCAAAGGGACTGGTCCCTTTGGCCGCCGGAGGCATCTTAAACACTTCGTTTTCTCCCACAAAAAAAGCCCGGCCGGGTTTCCCCGGCCGGGCTTTCCCTTTAGAGAAGTTGTTCCCTGGTGATGTAATTATGCCGAAATTCTCGTACAGGGCTACAAGTCATGAACTCGTGTCTGCCTGAGTGTCGCAATCAACCTGTCGTCTTGCTGGCGGTTGCGGGAATACGACCCGGCCGGTGGTTGTTAATATTGCTATTCTGCAGGCGTATGCAAAATCACGGTCATTATTGTCTAAAAGGTATTGAGTGACGAAAAACAGGTCTGGTGTGAACAATAAAGCTGTGTTGGTAGATGGTGCAGAAGTATGACACTTCTCAGTGAAGGGGTCTGGGCGGTCTTGAAGTGGTAATAATCGAAATCCATTTCCAAATAGAACGGGTTTTGCAGGGGATGTGACTTCTTCACGCTGCAAATCTTCATGAATATTGAGTGTTAGTTGCCTGAATTTGTCGATATTTATTGGTTTGTTGTCTTTTCCTTCAGCCTCACCGATGAGTCGCCCTTCATCGGACTCGAATACAACATCAAATTCAGAGGTCGAGTCTTTGTATTGGGAGGCATTAAATCCCATGATGTTTAATGCCTCGATGATCATGTTTTCTAGCGGCTTTCCCTTTTCAAATAATAGGCCGCGCATCGCGCAGATCGAATTAAGTTGCTCAACAATTTGTTCCTTAGCATTTTGAACTCGCTCAACTTCTTTCTCCGCAGCTAGTAACTGTAAGCGGAGGCCGCTCTCTGCTCCAATTGAAAAGTGTTGAGTACTTGCCCATGTGGGTTCCGGCGTGACTTCTGAGTTGCACCGCAATGCTTTGTCAAGGGACACTATGCAAGATATTAGTCTGTTTGCAAATGCTGTAGCTTTGTCTGACCAGCATTCGTCAATGCTGCCGTCTTTGTTTTCTATTTCTTCGAGGAAATCGTCTTGCGAAAAATTTACATCCGGCAGAACCAATAATGATCCGTTTGACATTTTACTCTTGTAGAGTGCTCCTACTGCTTTGTCTCCAACTCGAGTAGCTAGACATGCAGGGACAGATTCGCCGCTAAATATTACTTTGTATTGTGAGAGAGATTCAAATTGTTCCCAGTAAGGCTTAAGAATCTCCGCATATTTTGGGGTAGTTTTGATTGAGCTCCCACATGTTTGTATTGGGCTTATATTTGCGGGAATAGATTGGTAGTTGTTCATGATAGAGACAAGTCTCGTTGTTGTTTTATTTCTTCCGGTGCCAGAGAATGTTCGTTGCCCTGTGTCAACATATACCTCTGACAATTCAGAGGCGTAAACAACGACAGTTTTTCCACTTTCGACGGCTTGTTTTATTTCTCTACGCCAATGCTCACAGCATTCTTTCAGGCGAACAGAATTGCTATCACTAAGGCAAGGTTTCCCTTGGTATTGTTCGTTTGTATGCGAATATAAAAATGAATGTATTGCAGGTTTGAATATGATTATGTCCCAGTCCAGAAGAGAGCTTTTTGATTGAAAATCAACGAACACAGTGTCGTCCGAGGCTAATTCACATTCGACGGTAAGGATTTTCTTTTTCATAATGGTTTGAGGCTCCTTTGGATAGCCGGAAATGGAAAATCAGCGGCCAGAAGTAATCATGATAGCTTAAGGTATTAAGCCATCAACGGACGAAAAAGCAATAAAAGCCCGGCCGGGTTTCCCCGGCCGGGCCTTGCTATTTCTGTTGTCGTGTCGGCGCGGCTATTTCTTCACTTCGGTGTAGTCCGCGTCCACCACGTCCTCGTCCTTGCCGTGGCCGCCGGGCTGGGCTCCGCCAGCTGCGCCGGCCGCTCCGGCCTCGGGGCCGCCGGGCTGTGCGCCCTGCTGCTGGTAGAGCTGCTCGGCCAGCTTGTGGGCCACCTGGGAGAGTTCCTCGGTGCCCTTCTTGATGGCCTCGGCGTCATCGCCCTTCATGGCTTCCTTCAGGCGTTCGATCTTGGCCTCGATCTCGGCCTTGGTCACGGCCTCCACCTTCTCGCCCAGGTCGCGCAGGGTCTTCTCGGTGGTGTAGACCAGGGTGTCGGCGTGGTTGCGGGCCTCGATGACTTCCTGCTTCTTCTTGTCGTCGGAAGCGTGGGACTCGGCGTCCTTGATCAGCTTCTGGATCTCGGCTTCGGAGAGGCCGGAGGAAGCGGTGATCTGGATGGACTGCAGCTTGCCGGTGGCCGTGTCCTTGGCGGAGACGTTGACGATGCCGTTGGCGTCGATGTCGAAGCTGACCTCGATCTGCGGCACGCCGCGGGGGGCGGCGGGCAGGCCGGTGAGCTCGAAGCGGCCCAGGGTCATGTTGTCGGAGGCCATGGGGCGCTCGCCCTGCATGACGTGGATGGACACCGAGGGCTGGTTGTCGGCGGCCGTGGTGAACACCTGCGACTTGCGGGTGGGGATGGTCGTGTTGCGCTCGATGAGCTTGGTGAACACGCCGCCCATGGTCTCGATGCCCAGCGACAGCGGGGTGACGTCGAGCAGGAGCACGTCCTTGACGTCGCCCGCCAGGATGCCGCCCTGGATGGCCGCGCCCATGGCCACGACCTCGTCGGGGTTCATGGAGAGGTTGGGATCCTTGCCGAAGAGGTCCTTCACCTTCTGCTGCACCATGGGCATGCGGGTCATGCCGCCCACGAGGATGATCTCGTCGATGTCCGAGGCGGAGAGGCCGGCGTCGGCCAGGGCTTTCTTGCAGGGCCCGGCGGTGCGTTCGACCAGGTCTTCCACCAGCTTCTCGAGCTTGCCGCGCGAGAGCTTGACCATCATGTGCTTGGGGCCGTTGGCGTCGGCGGTGATGAAGGGCAGGTTGACCTCGGTCTCCATGGCGGTGGAGAGTTCCTTCTTGGCCTTTTCCGCCGCTTCCTTCAGGCGCTGCAGGGCCATGCGGTCCTGGGAGAGGTCGATGCCGTTCTCGCGCTTGAACTCGTCCACCAGGTACTGGATGACGCGGTGGTCGAAGTCCTCGCCGCCCAGGAAGGTGTCGCCGTTGGTGGAACGGACTTCCACCACGTTGTCGCCCACTTCCAGGATGGAGATGTCGAAGGTGCCGCCGCCAAGGTCGAACACGGCGATCTTCTCGTTGGCCTTCTTGTCGAAACCGTAGGCCAGGGAGGCGGCCGTGGGCTCGTTGATGATGCGCTTGACGTCGAGGCCCGCGATGCGGCCGGCGTCCTTGGTGGCCTGGCGCTGGGAGTCGTTGAAGTAGGCCGGGACGGTGATGACGGCTTCGGTGACGGTCTCGCCCAGGCTGGCTTCAGCGTCGGACTTCAGCTTGGCCAGGATCATGGCCGAGATCTCGGGGGCCGAGTACTTCTTGCCGTCGACTTCGACAGCGGCTTCGCCGTTGGCGCCCTCGACGATCTTGTAGGGGCAGTGGGTGAGCCAGTTGGCCACCTCGGGGGAGTTGAAGGAACGGCCCATGAGGCGCTTGACCGCGAAAATGGTGCGCTCGGGGTTGGTGACTGCCTGGCGCTTGGCGATCTCGCCCACGAGGCGTTCCTTGGTAAAGGCGACGATGGAGGGGGTGGTGCGCCCGCCTTCCGGGGTGATGACGCACTTCGGGTCCTTGCCCTCCATGACGTAAACGCACGAGTTGGTCGTGCCGAGGTCGATCCCGATGATTTTACCCATTGAATCCGTTCCTCCTTGAGGGGGGTGATGTCTGCCGGTGTCGCTTGGGAACCGGATTATGTCTTCTCGTAAGTCGCGCCCGCTCGGGCGGGCGCTTCGAGTCCCGACTATAAGTCGGAAAACCGGGGTGTAAAGGGGTACACCCCGAAAATAGCGGGATTAATCTCCCTGGCTCACCAGCACCTTGGCCGGGCGCAGCAGGCGTCCGCGCAGGCGGTAGCCGGAGAGCATGACCTGGATCACGTGGTTGGGGGGCGTCTTGCCGCCGGGCTGCATGCCCACGGCCTCGTGGAATTCGGGGTTGAACTCCTCGCCGGCCTGGCCGCAGGGATCCAGGCCGTGGCGGGCCAGGGTGTCCAGGAAGATCTTGCGGGTCATGTCCACGCCCATGACCACGTCCTTGCAGGCGGCCACGGTGCGGCCGTGGGCCAGGGCCAGGTCCAGGTTGTCGAGCACGGGCAGCAGGTCCGCCAGGACGCCCTCGGCGGCGAACTTGACGAACTCCTCCTTCTCCCGGATCAGGCGCTTCTTGAGGTTCTCGGTGTCCGCCAGGGCGCGCAGGCGCTTGTCGGTCTCGGCGGCCACGGCCTGCTTGAGCGCGGCGATCTCCTCTTCGGGGGTGAGGGGGGCGGCCTCTTCGGCCGGGGTTTCAGGGGTATCGTTTTCAAGCGTCATGCATCGCTCCTTGTAATGCTTGGAAATGCTTCATGCCCGCAGCCCGTTCAAAAAAGGGGCTGGCAAGGCGCAAGGAAAAGTCAGGGCCGAAGCGTATCAGGCATACGTGAGGGCCTGACTCTTCCGCCGCAACGCAGCCAGCGCGGATTTTTCAACGGGCTGCTAGAAGTGGCGGCCCAGCATGGTTGATATCAGCCGGGCGGTGTAATCTACAAGGGGCACCACCTCGGCGTAGTCCATGCGGATGGGCCCGATCACGCTCACGGAGCCCAGCGGCGCGCCTTGCGGGCCGTAGGGCGCGCTCACCAGGCCGCAGGCGGCCAAGTCGCCCACCTTGGCCTCTTCGCCGAGGACCACCACGGTGCGGTACTCGTCCATGGTCTTGTCCAGAACCTCCAGCAGGCGGGTGCGGTCCTCCAGGGCCTTGAGGATGTCGCGCATGGCCGCGATGTCGGAGAACTCCGGCTGGGAGAGCATGTTCAGCGTGCCCTCCACGAACACCTCGGGCGTCTCCGTGGTGGAGAAGGCGTCCATGGCCAGGCGCATGGCCCGCCCCGTCAGGGAGGAGAGCTCGCGCTCGGCCGCGCCCATCTCCGCGATGATGCGGGAGCGCACCTGGGACACGGTGAGGTTCTGGAAATGGTGGTTCAGGTAGTTGCCGAAGTGCACCAGGTCGTCGGCGCGGATGTCCTCCGCGACGCTGACCACGCGCTTCTGCACCAGCCCGCCTTGCAGCACCAGGATGGCCATGACCAGCCCGGGGCGCAAGAGCACGAAATCGATCTGACGCCACAGGGCCTGCGAGTGCCTGGGCGCGAGCACCATGCACACCTGGTTGGAGACGCGCGAGAGCAGGCGCGAGGCGTGGCGCAGCATATCGTCTATCTCAAGGCCGGCGTTACCGAGCTGAACCTGCATCATCTGCTGGGTGGGCACTGCCAGGGGCCGCAGCTGCATCACCTGGTCGAGATAGAGGCGGAAGGCCATGGGCGTGGGTACGCGCCCGGCCGATGTGTGCGGCTGGGCAAGATAGCCCTTGTCCGTCAGGTCGGACATGGTGTTGCGGATGGAGGCCGGGGAGAGGTGCGACCTGCCGGACTTGGAGACCGTTCGGGAGCCAACGGGCTGCGCCTTGGCGATGTAGTCCTCCACGATGGCCGTGAGGACTTCGATTTCCCGAGGGGTCAGGGCTTGGTCCAGCATGGGTTGGCACTCCGGTCTTGAGAGTGCCAGAGAGCTAACAACGGGGGGAGGGGCTGTCAAGGGAGGCGGGTCTACCCCGTGTGCTCCAGGTCAAGCACTTCCTGCCCCCGCACGTAGGGCATCATCACCGGCTTGTTCACCTGGGAAAGCAGGTTCTCGATGGCGGCCTTGAGGCGCAGGATGGCCTCCTCCACGCCCCTGAGGGAGTTGACCTTGCGCTCCAGGTCCAGCTCCTTGAGCAGTTCATGCAGCTCTCCCACCTCTGCGGCCAGCCCCTCGGCCTCCTTGGGCAGCGGGCGCGCCAGGGCGGCGCGCACGTCCCCGGCCAGGAACTCCAGCTCCTCCATGACCAGGGCGTTGTAGTTCATCATGATGCCCAGCACGTTGTTGCCCACGTGGGCCATGCCGCCCGCGGCCTTGGCCAGGGCGTCCTTGCCGACCTCGAGCTGGCGTCCCACGGTGAGCGAGATGATCTTGGAGGCGTCGGCCAGAAACTGGGAGTCGTAGCGGTCGAAGAATCCGGTCTGGTGCGAGTAGAGGTTGATGGCGCCGAAGGCGTAGCAGTCAGAGCGCAGGATGAAGGCCAAGCGGGAGCGGTAGCCCTCCTGGTAGGCCATGCAGTCCACGGATTCGCCGCCGCGCTCCAAGCCGCGCAGGTCGTTCGAGAGCACGTGGAACACCCCGCGCTCGTGCACGGCGCGCATCACGGGGTGGTTGGGCAGCGAGTCCTCCATGGCCCAGACGAAGATGGGGGTTTGGCGGTTGGAGGAGTCGGACGCGGCCACGTTGATCCAGTTGCCCTCCTCGTCGCGCAGGCGGCAGACGAACAGGTCCGCGCCCAGCTCGCGCAGCAGGATCTCGCCGGATTGCTCCAGAACCTCTTCCGCCGTGGTGAACTCCTGCCCGGCGGCGATCAGCTCGTAAATGATCTCGATGGTCAGCGTGCTGCGCTCGTAGGCGCGCTTGAGCAGCTCGAAGCGGTGCTCAAGCTCCACGAAGTGCGGGTGGCAGTGGCGCAGCCGGGCCAGGCGGGAGGACTTCACGCGGTCCAGGTCGAGCCGGAGCTCGGTGAGGCAGGTGAGCAGCTCCCCCCAGTCCCTCACCGGGGTGTCCAGGCCGAGGAAGTCGGGGCGCTTCACAAGGATGTCGAGGCTGGTCCTGATGGAGACCAGCAGGTGCAGGACTGCGGTGCGTACGGCGGAAGGAGCCTGTTCGAGCATGCGGGTGATCTCGCAGCGCATGTCCAGGCGGTTCTCGAAACGGCAGGCTTGTCTGATGTCGTGAGCTAGTGGGGCCATGTAGGCAGAAGTTAGTCAAGGAAGCACGAAAGGCAAGAGGAAAATGCGGGAATCGCAAAGGAATGATTTCACAATGCAAGGGCCGCGGGAATCGTCATCCCCGCGGCCCTCCCTGAGGAAGAGACCGGGCTCAGCCCATGCCTCTCGACTCGGTGAGCTGACGCTCGCGAGCGCTCTCTTCTCGCGGCATCGCCTCACTACAACCAACCCGCGTCTTTATTAGCAATCCCGGTGCCAACTTGCAGTGTCGATGGCAAATATTTGTAACAAGCTGTTTTGAATGGATATAGTCGATAGGGGGCTGGACAGGGCCCCGGCATTTTGCTAACCGGAGTTTACAGGGTGCATCCTGAAGAACGCAGCACTGGGAACGCAGGAACGCGCCCACTCATGAACCGAAGAGCTTCCGGCGGATGGTCCGCCAGAGGCCGGGGCGTTGCACCCCTTGCAGGGCAAGCCACCGATCCACGAAGCGGCGCTGCTGCGCCGAGGCGGGCCGGGCGCGCGGGGCGCAGCCCACAAGGCCCGCTTGGGCCAGTTCCTCGGGGGGGGACTCCAGGCACAGGCCGTGGCGGGCCAGCCAGCAGGCCAGCACCAGCCCGGTGCGCCCCATGCCGAAGCGGCAATGGATGAGCACCTTGTCTCCGCCCGCGATGGATGCGTCCACCCAGTCCAGGGCGGAGGCGAGCGGGCCGGGTTCGGGCACGCCCATGTCGTCTATGGGCAGGTAACGCACGAGGAAGCCGTAGTCGCGCTCGTAGTCCGCCAGGTCGCAGAACTCGGCGCAGAGGTTGAGCACGCAGCAGAGGCCCTGGGCCTTGAGCAGCTCCACGTGTTCGGGCTTGCAAGGCATGGCGCCCACGGCCAGGGCCTGTGTGACCCAGAAAATTTCGTATCCGTCCTCGAGGCAGGTGCTCGTCACGGCGTCTCCTCCACTGGATGGTTCCATCTGGCCCCTTGAGGGGCCGCCAGTCAAGCCCGCCCCGGCCTCCCGGCGCGGGGGGAGCGCGCTCATGAGCCTCTTCAAGCCTCGCAACCTGCAGACCAAGTTCATCATTGGCCTGGCCGCCATCATGGCCGTGGTGGGGGTCTTCTTCGTCTACCTGCTCCAGCAGTACCTGCGCGAGACCCTGGAGCAGGAGACGCGGGGCAAGGCCCAGGTGATCCTGCGGGGTGTGGAGTCGCTGCATGTGTACGTGCAGAACAACCTGCGCCCGGTGATGACGGGGCCGCTCTTGGAGAACGAGGGCCTCCTGGAGGCCATGTCCTGCACGGCGCTGGCGCGGGCCGCCATGGGCGGCGGGGGGCAGGCCCAGGGCAAGGACGCCGACTCCTACCGCTTCCGGCGCGTGGCCATCGGGGCCCGCAGCCCGGACCTGGAGGCCGCCGGCCTGGAGCGCGACTTCATCCAGCGCTTCCAGCGGGATGAATACCTGGAGTGGGCCGAGGCACTCACCGACGAGAACGGGCAGGAGACCTTCATCATGGCCCAGCCCGTGCGCTACCAGGGCTTCTGCCTGCGCTGCCACGGCGACCCGGCCGACGCCCCGCGCGACCTGGTGGCCGCCTTCGGCTCTGACAGGGGCTTCGGCCGCAAGGAGGGCGAGCTGGCCGGGGCGCACGTGGTGCGCCTGCCCATGCGCGGAAGCGAGCTGCGCATCCGGGGCGCCACCCTGGGCTTTGTGCTCATGTTCAGCGTGGGCGCGCTGATCCTCTTCGGCACCATCTACTTCTTCTTCAACCGCCTGGTGGTGCACAACCTGCGCCGGGCCCAGGTGGTCATGGCGCGCCACTTCCCGGACGCCGCCCCGGTGGACGCGCCGCGCTCCGTGCTGCAACGCTCCGACGAGATCGAGGGGATGCTCGGCTCCCTGGAGCACTTCGCGGACAGCCTGAGCCAGGCCAGGGCGCAGCTCAAGTCCTACGCCTCCAACCTGGAGTCCATGGTGGCCGTGCGCACGCAGGACCTCTCCCGGGAGGCAGAGGCCCGCAGGGCGGACGTGGGACTGTTCGTGAACCTGCTCAGCGGGTTCAACCGCAGCCAGGACAGGGTGGAGCTGCTGGACGCCTGCCTGGAGCTCATCGCCAGGAGGTTCAACGCCCAGCGGGTGGTCTACTGCTGCACCATGGCCTCGGGCGTCACCGGGGGCACGCGCTCCTGGCCGGACCCGGGCGACACCGGGCCGGTGCCCTACCACTGGCAGAGCCTGGCCGGAAGCGGCGTGGCGGACTTTCAGCGCGGCTGCGCCAACATACCCGTGCAGACCCCGGACACCACGCTCGGTGTGCTGACCATCTGCTGGGCGCCGGGCGGCCAACCCGACAACCTGCCGCAGGAGGTGCTCCTGGCGGTGGGGCAGCAGTTGGGCGTGGTGCTCGAGAACATGGATGCGCTGGACAACCTCCTGCGCCAGAACGACATGCTCCAGGCCGTGTTCGAGGGCATCTCCGACCCTGTGGCCCTGCTGGACGGGCAGGGCCGGGTGCTGCTGGCCAACCGCTCGGCCCAGGCCTTGGCCGGGCCGGAGGACGGCGACGGCAGGCCGAGGCTGCTCGGGGCGCTGGGGGTCGAGGCGGCCCGCCTGGGGGATGGCGGCTCCCCCGAAGTGCCGGATATCCCAGTGGTGCGCGAGGTGCGCCTGCCCGGCGACCGCACGTTCATGGCCTCGCTCTACCCCCTGCCCGACTTCAGGGGCCAGGGCGTGCGGCTGGTGGCCTACGCCCGCGAGATCACCGACGAGCGGCGCATGCGGGAGCTGGCCCAGCAGAACGAGAAGCTGCTGGCGGTGGGCCGCCTGGCGGCCGGGCTGGCCCACGAGATCAACAACCCCCTGGGGGTGATCCTCTTCTACGGCGAGCTGCTGCGCTCCTCCATGAGCGAGGGACAGGCCGGGCGCGAGGACGTGGAGGTCATCCTCAAGCACACCCGCACGGCCCAGAAGGTCCTGCGCGACCTGCTCAACTTCGTGCGCCCCAAGCGGGCGGCCCCAGCCCCGTGCGACCTGGGCGGCGCGGCCAGGCAGACCGCCGGCGTGTTCCAGGCCCACGCGGCGGCCTCGGGCGTCAGCCTGGAGGTGGACGCCCCCGAGGGCCTGCCGCCGGTGCTGGCGGACGCCTCCGCCCTGGAGCAGGTGCTCTCCAACCTGCTCATCAACGCCCTGGACGCCGTGCCCGGCGGCGGGGCCATCGCCGTGAGGGCCTTCGTCGAGGATGGGCAGGGGGTGCTCTCGGTGTCGGACAACGGGCCGGGCATCGCCCAGGAAGATCTGGGCCGCATTTTCGACCCCTTCTTCACCACGAAGGAGGTGGGCAAGGGCACCGGCCTGGGCCTGGCCGTGGTCTACGGCCTGGTCAAGGACATGGGCGGCAGCGTGATGGCGCGCAGCGAAGGCGGGGCGGAGTTCATCGTGCGCCTGCCACTGGCGGGCGCGAAAGAGGGGGCGGGACGTGAAGCGGCTTGAATCCATTCTGGTGGTCGACGACCAACCCGATTTCGCCAAGGGGCTGGCCAGGCTGATAAACTCCCGCCATGACGACCTGGAGGTCCTCCTGGCGCAGGACGGCACGCAGGCCCTGCGGCTCCTCGAGGAGCAGCGCTTCGACATCCTCTTCACCGATCTGCGCATGCCGGGCATGGACGGCCAGGAGCTGCTGGAGCGGGCCGTGCGCCTGGACCCCTCGCTCACGGTGGTCATGCTCACGGCCCACGGCGACGTGGAGTCAGCCGTGGCGGCCATCAAGACCGGGGCCTACGACTTCCTCTCCAAACCGCTGGAGCCCGACAGCCTGTTCATGGCCCTGGAGAAGGCCCTGGAGCGCTCCCGCCTGCTGCGAGAGAACAGGCGCCTGCGAGGCAGCGTGGCCGCCAGCGAGGCGGGGCTTGAGATCATCGGCGAGTCGCCCTGCATGCTGCGCCTGAAGAAGACCATAGCAGCCGTGGCCGGGTCGGACTACACGGTGCTCATCCAGGGCGAATCCGGCACCGGCAAGGAGGCCGTGGCCAGGGCCATCCACCGCCTGAGCGGGCGCAGCCAGGGGGCCATGCTCTCGGTGAACTGCCCGGCCATACCGGACCAACTGCTCGAATCCGAGCTGTTCGGCCACGTCAAGGGCGCGTTCACCGGGGCGGACAGGGCCAGCAAGGGCCTGTTCCTGGCGGCCGAGGGCGGCACCATCCTGCTCGACGAAATCGGGGACATCCCCATGAACATCCAGACCAAGCTGCTGCGCGTGCTCCAGGAGCGCGAGGTCCGGGCAGTGGGCGGCAGCGAGACCGTGAAGGTGGACGTGCGCATCCTGGCCTCCACCAACCAGCACCTGGCCGAGAAGATCAAGGACAAGAGCTTCCGCGAGGATCTGTTCTACCGCCTCAACGTGCTCACCATCCAGACCCCGGCCCTGCGCGAGCGCCGGGAGGACATCCCACTGCTGGCCGTGCACTTCATGCAGCGCAGCTGCGAGGAGATGCACCTGCCCGTCAAGGAGCTCACCCCCGACGCCCTGGGCTACCTGGCCGGGCGAGAGTGGCCGGGCAACGTGCGCCAGCTGCTCAACTTCATGCGCCGGCTGGTGGTTTTCTCGCCGGGGGACGTCATCGACGCCGAGGCCGCCCTGCTGGTGGACGGCGGCGAGACCTCCCCCCAGGGGGCCTCGGCCCCGCTGGGCAGCTACCAGGACGCCAAGAACACCGCCCTGGACGCCTTCACCCGCACCTACGTGGACCAGCTGCTCACCCGCACCAAGGGCAACATCTCCGAAGCGGCCAGGGTAAGCGGGCTGGAACGGGCGAGTTTACAGAAAATTTTGAAACGTTTAGGTATCGAAGCCCAGGATTTCAAAGCCTGACGGCTTCAGGAGGCCTTGCATGCCCGCGCGTCTGCTCGCAACGCTGCTTCTCGCCGTCTGGGCGCTCCCGGCCTTTGTCGTTCCGGTCCGCGCGCAGACTGCCGCCATCCGCTCGGCGGAGGTGGTCATCCCGCAGAACATGCACATCCCGGTTCCGGCGGGGTTGAAGCAGCTCTTTCCGCAGGGCTTCGTGCCGGGGATGGGCTTCGGACTCAACTGCGCCATCGCACAGTCCGACGGCTCCATGGTGCTGCACACCCTCACCGGGCGCGGCCCGGTTCTGCCCGGCCCCACCGTGCAGCAGGGCGGCGCCTGGACCGGGTCGGGCCTGTTCGTGCTCCCCGGCTACACTCCCTCCATCCTGACCCTGAAGCTCTCCGGTAACAAGGCCGAGCTGGTGGGCGCGATCCCTCTTTGCGACGAAGGCGGCAAACCCGTCAGCGGGCTGCCCCCGGCGCCCACGGTCACCGGCGCGCCCGTGGTCGTCCCGCTGGACCTGGGGCTCGGCAGGCTGCCCTTCGCGGCGACAGGATTCGACCCCCAGGGCGTGGCCTTCGACGTCAAGCGCGGCGTGTACTGGATCGCTGACAGCTACCGGCCCGCGCTGCTGCGCGTCTCCCCGCGCGACGGGCGCGTGCTGGAGGTCCTCGCCGCCGGGGGCGACCTCGAGGACCTGCTGGCCACGCACCGCCCCGGCTGGGGATTCTCCGGCGTGAGCCTGAGCCCGGTGGGCAAGGTGCACACCATGATGCGCGGCGTGCTGTTCGTTAACGACGTGCCTGCGGTGTTCAGCCGCATCATCGAGTACGACCCCGACTCCGAGCGCGTGCGCCAGCTGGCCTACCCCATAGACACCGAGACCTTCCCGGACCGCGCCCGGGTGGTCACCGGCGACCCGGTGGCCTACGCCGACAAGAAGGTGCTCGTGCTGGAGCAGGGCATCGACAAGGAGGGCAAGCCCCGCAGCCTCGTCTTCGCGGCGGACCTCTCCCAGGGGCACAACATCAGCCGGGTGTTCAACGAGGAGGGCAAGCCCACCGAGATCCTGGTGGAGCCCGCCCAGTGGAAGGCCGCGGGAACCCGCCTGGTGAAGAAGACCCTCGTGCTGGACCTGCAGGCCTCCGGCTTCAGCGAACCCTTCGTGGAGAGCATGACCCTGCTCTCCGACGGGCGCACCCTGGCCTTCATGAGCGGGCACGGCTTCGGGCTGGAGGGGCAGATTTCGGGCTACGCCACCAACAAGGACGGCACCCCGGGGCTCAACCCCGCCTCCTACATGCTGGCGGACGGAAAGGGCCTTGTCTACGGCGACCAGCCCAGCAAGGCCGTCTTCGGCATCCGCCCAACCAGGGAGGTGCCGAGGCTCTGGCTGGTCACGCTGCCGAAGAAGGTGGTGGATTACTAGCGGGGGCGGTCAGACCAGCCCCAGGCACAGGGCCGCGGCCAGGGTGACGAGCATCCCCCCCACCAGCCTGCGCACGGCCGTGATGGTGACCTTGCCCAGTACGCGCGCGCCGATGAAGGCTCCCAGGAACGCCGACAGCGTGGCCGCCGCGATCAGGCCCGGGTTGCCCCGGAGCACCCCCGGGCCGGTCAGGCCCGCGTAGACCGTGAGTCTGGCGGCGTCCACCAGGCAGGCCAGCACCACGCCCGTGGCCACGAAAGCCTCCTTGCCGAGCCCAGCTCCCAGCAGGAAGGCGCTGCGGAAGGCCCCCTGGTTGCCGCTGAGCCCGCCGAAGAAGCCGCTCACGATCCCTCCCAGGGGCAGCCAGGACGCCGGGTGGGGCCGCGCGCCCTTGCCGCCGCGCAGCTCGCGTACGGCGAAGAACAGGATGAGCACCCCCACCAGCAGTTTCACCGGGGCCACCTCCAGGGCGTTACCGTAAAGGGTGTAGCGGTACAGGGGCGGCAGGCCGGACACCCTGACCAGCGCCCAGGCCCCGGCGAGGCTGGCCAGCATGGCCGGGATGCCGAAGCGCAGCACCACGCTCAGGTCGGCCCGCCTGCCGAACAGCGCCAGCTTGAAGAGATTGTTGGCGAAGTGCACCACAGCCGTGGCCGCCACGGCCGTCTCCACGGGGAAGAAGAGCGCCATGACGGGCGCCAGCACGGTGCCCAGCCCGAAACCCGAGAAGAGGGTCAGGCCGGACGCGGCCAGGGCCGTGAGGCAGATGACGAGGTATTCCATGCAGTCCTCCTGGCGGTCCGGGATTGTGGCGCCGGGGTGAGGAAATGCCCGCTCCGTAGCCGTCCACCGGCCCGGGGCGGGGTCGCCCCCGCTCCGGGGACCAGTTGATCCTTACATCTCAGCATTGTCGACGCGGCAACTAAAAAGGCGGCCTTGAGGCCGCCTTGTGTTCAAACGCGTGATCAGCGCTATTCCGGCCCCACCTCAAGGCTTGAGAAAACGTACTCGCGCAGGGCCTGCAGCCAGGGGCGCGGCGAGACGCCGGTGGCTCCGCTGAACTTGGCCGTGGAGAGCACGGAGTAGGCCGGGCGCTTGGCCTTCATGGGCCACTGGTCGCTGGTGATGGCCCGCACCTGGCAGCGCAGCCCGGCGGCGGTCACCGCCTCGCTGGCCAGCTCGCACCAGCTGGCCCGCCCGGCGTTGGCCAGGTGGAAGAGCCCGGTGGCCCCAGCCTGCACCAGGGCCACGGAATAGGCGGCCAGGTCAGGGGTGAAGGAGGGCGAGCCGATCTGGTCGTGCACCACGCTCAGCTCGTCGCGCTGCTTGGCCAGGTTGAGGATGGTGTGCACGAAGTTCTTCTTGTCCGGCCCGAAGAGCCAGGCCACGCGGGCCACGATCAGCTTCTCCGGGGCGGCCTGGGCCAGGGCCTTCTCTCCGTCGAGCTTGCTCTGCCCGTACACGCACAGGGGGCCGGTGGGGTCTTCCTCGGTGTAGGGGGTGGTCTTCCGGCCGTCGAACACGAAGTCCGTGCTGTAGTGGAACAGGCCCACGTCGCGGTCCCTGCAGAGCCTGCCGAGCATCTGGGGCAGGCCCCGGTTCAGGCGCGCGGCCTCGACGGGTTCGTCCTCGGCCTTGTCCACCGCCGTGTAGGCCACGGCGTTCACCAGCCAGTCGGGCTGGAATTCGTCCAGGAAGGCCCCGGTGGCCTTGGGGTCGCAGATGTCGAAGTCGGCGCGGCCGATGGGCCTGGTCTCGAACCCGGCGGCCTCGAAGGCCCTGGTCAGGGGCATGCCCAGGAGTCCGGTGCGTCCGCCCAACACTGCGACTTTCATTATTTGCGCTCCCCGTACCAGGTGTCCATGAAGGCCCTGTAGGCGCCGCTCTGCACCTGCTCCAGCCAGTCGGTGTTCTCTTTGTACCAGGCCAGGGTGCGGGCGATGCCCTGCTCGAAGGTGACCTCGGGCTCGAAGCCGAGCTCGCGCTGGGCCAGGGAGTAGTCCATGGCGTAGCGGCGGTCGTGCCCGGGCCGGTCGGTGACGTAGCTGATGAGGCTCTCGGGCTTGCCCAGGGAGGCCAGGATGGTCTTGACCACCTCGATGTTGGGTTTCTCCGCGTTGCCGCCGAAGTTGTAGGCCTGGCCGGGGCGGCCCTTGAGCAGGGTCAGCTCCACGCCGAGGCAGTGGTCGGTCACGTAGATCCAGTCGCGCACGTTCATGCCGTCGCCGTACACCGGCAGGCTCTCCCCGCGCGAGGCCTTGAGGATCATCAGCGGGATGAGCTTCTCCGGGAACTGGTAGGGCCCGTAGTTGTTGGAGCAGCGGGTGATGGTCACGGCGTAGCCGTAGGTCTCGTGGAAGGCGCGGCAGATCAGGTCGGCCGAGGCCTTGGAGGCCGAGTAGGGGCTGTTGGGCGCGATGGGCGTCTCTTCGGTGAACTTGCCCGTGGGGCCCAGGGTGCCGTAGACCTCGTCTGTTGAGACGTGCACGAACTTGGGCACGCCCAGGCGGCGGGCCGTCTCCAGCAGGGTCTGGGTGCCCAGCACGTTGGTGAGCACGAAGGGCGTGGAGTCCGCGATGGAGCGGTCCACGTGGGATTCGGCGGCGAAGTTGACCACCGCGTCGATCTTGTGGGTGGTGATGGCGTGGGCAACCAGCTCGGCGTTGCCGATGTCGCCGTGGATGAAATGATAGCGGGAGCCGCCGTACTGGCGCTCCACGGGCAGCAGGTTGAAGCGGTTCCCGGCGTAGGTCAGCTTGTCCAGGTTGACGATGACCGCTTCGGGATGCTTCTCGAGCATCATATAGACGAAGTTGGTGCCGATGAAGCCGCACCCACCGGTGACGAGTAGACGCATGGAAAACCTTCTTGAGCGTGGAGTGGCGGGGTTCGCGCCCCGGTGTTTCCTTGCCTCAAAGCGGCCCGGTAATCAATCTGTAAAAAAAGTGCTTGCCAAGCGGGGCCTGTTTCCCTATTTACCTCGGCGGGCGGCTAACTCAGCGGTTAGAGTGCCATCTTCACACGGTGGAAGTCCGGGGTTCAAATCCCCGGCCGCCCACCACCGAAAGCAACAAAAGCCTCGCGATAGCGGGGCTTTGCTTTTTTCCCTGTGCCGGGATGCCTGGCGGCTCCGCCGCCCCCGGCGACCCACGGAGGCCCGCCGTGAGCAACGTGACCGTTCATCTGCTTCTGCTGGCCCTCCTGGCTCAGGCGGCCCCCGCTCTGGCCCAGCGGCAGGATATCCACGACGCCAACGGCCTCTACCAAGGGCGCGTGGACGAGGCCGGGCGCACCTACGACCGGTACGGCAACTATGTGGGCCGCACGGGCGAGGACGGCAGGTCCTACGACCGCTACGGCAATTACAAGGGGCGCATCGACGGGCAGGGGCGCTCCTACGACGCTTACGGCAACTACACGGGCCGCATCGACGGGCAAGGCGGGATCCGCACACCCGACGGGAAAAGCGTCGGCAGGTCCGTGCCCAAGTGACCGCCTCCGCCCCGCGGAGCGCCCAACGCCTCATCAAACATGATCCAGCTCATCCTCTACACCCCTGAAATCCCCCAGAACACCGGCTCCATCGCCAGGCTCTGCGCCGCCACGGACATGCCCCTGCACCTGGTGGAGCCCCTGGGCTTCAAGCTCACCGACCGCTACCTCAAGCGCGCCGGGCTGGACTACTGGCCCCACGTGCGCCTCAGCGTCTGGCCGGACTGGCAGTCCATGCTCGAAGGGGTGCGGCCCGAACGGCTGGTGTTCACCTCCTCGGGGCACCGGGGCATCATCGGCGCTCCCTACCACGAGTTCGCCTACCGCACGGGCGACTGCCTGGTCTTCGGCTCCGAGAGCAAGGGCCTGCCGGAGGAACTGCTTGCGGGCCAGCCCCACCTGGTGCGCATCCCCATCAGGGGCTGCGTGCGCTCGCTCAACATCGCCAACGCCGCCTCCATCCTGCTCTACGAAGCCCTGCGCGTCACGGGCGGTCTGGAGGACGACGCGCTTCAGCCCGCCTGACGCACCTTTGGGGACCCCAATTTGCCCTGTCGCAATAGGGGTATTTAGTTTTTCCCAACATCATGCCATAATTACGCACCATTCGGAAGGGATCGGATGTCCCTTCGTCTCAAGCCTTTTGGAGGTCGACCATGCTCCACTCCGCATCCATCAGGTTCCGGGCCATCCTGCTCGGCGTCCTTCCACCCCTTGTACTGTACGCGGCCTTCGTTCTGGCCTCCGGCCCCCTGGGCCTCTCCGCGGGCGCAGCGCAGCTGGCCGGGCTGGCCGCCGGCCTGCTGGCCGGGCTCGGGTGCGGGCTGCTGCTCTTCGGCGGCGTCCGCGACAATCTGAGCGAGATCAACCAGGCCGTGGCCAAGGTGGCGGGCGGCGACTTCGGGGCCAAGCTCCCGGCCCCCAGCGTGGCCGAGCTGGACGCCCTGGAGGCCTCCCTGGTTAGCCTCATCGGGCAGCTCAAGCTGACCTTGGGCAACTGGCGCGGCTTCACCGAGGCGGTGCTGGTGCCCTACGCCCTGGTGGACACCAAGGGAAACCTGGTGATGTGCAACGACCGCGCCCTCGAAATGCTTGAGCGCGGCGGGAAGCCCTCCGATTACCCGGGCATGTTCTTCTCGGAATTCTTCTATGGCGACCGCACCCGCAAGGCCCTGATCGTGGACATCATGGCGAACAACCAGGGCGTGGTGCGCGACGTTGAGTTCAAGAACCTCAAGGGCAACACCCGTTTCATCCAGGCGGCCCTCTCCCCCCTTCACGACCTGGACGGCAAGGTCAGCGGCGGGCTGTGCATGTATCTGGACTACACCGAGATCAGGACCAAGGAAGACCACATCACCCGCCAGAGCCAGGCCATCATGGAGACCGTCTCCGTGGTGGAGAACATCTCGCGGGAGCTGGCGTCCACCTGCCGGGCCCTGACCTCCCAGGTGGATGCCGCCAGCCGGGGCGCGCGCGTGCAGAGCGAGCGCGCCGAGGAGACCGCCGCCTCCATGGAGGAGATGAACGCCACCGTGCTCGAGGTCGCGCGCAACGCGGGCACTGCCGCCCACAGCGCGGGCGAGGCCCAGGCCAAGGCCCGCGAGGGCGAGCAGGTGGTGGGCAAGGCCGTGGAGGCCATCCTCCAGGTCGACGCGCTGACCTCCACCCTCAAGCGCAGCATGGACGGCCTCTCCGAGCGCGCCGAGGCCATCGGGCGGATCATGGGCGTGATTTCCGACATCGCGGACCAGACCAACCTCCTGGCCCTGAACGCCGCCATCGAGGCGGCGCGAGCGGGCGATGCGGGCAGGGGCTTCGCCGTGGTCGCCGACGAGGTGCGCAAGCTGGCCGAGAAGACCATGACCGCCACCCACGAGGTGGGCGAGGTCACGGGGGCCATCCGCACCGGCGTGGGGCAGAGCATCGCCGGGACCGACCAGGCCGCCGAGGCCGTGCAGCGCGCCACCCGGCTGGCCCGCGAATCAGGCGAGGCGCTCAAGGGCATCGTTGGCCTGGCCGAGGCCACCTCCGACCAGGTGCGCGGCATCGCCGCCGCGGCCGAGCAGCAGTCCGCCGCCAGCGACGAGATCGCCCGCGCCGTGGACGACGTGCGCCGCGTCAGCCAGGAGACCTCCCAGGAGATGGGCGGGGCCTCGAACGGAGTTGACGCCCTGGCGCGCCTCGCCGGGCAGCTGGAGAGCGCCATCCGGTCACTGGCGAGCTGACGGCCCCCAACCCGAGCGGTTTCGTATCGCCAAGCCCCCGCGCCCATTCGGTGCGGGGGCTTTTCCATCTTGTAAGGTTGCGAGAAACGTCTTGTCCTTTTAAGGAACAATCTGCATAGCACAGCGTAACGTAATGTCTCGATGAGGTATTCCATGCCGTACCAGCCCGCCGCTCGCCGTTTTTTTGATTCAGGCACTTCCGACATTCCGCACCGCACGCTCAACGTCCTCCCCGCCATCCGCCGGGCCATGCGGGATGGCCGCCCGATCCGCTGGACGGGAGCGATCGCGTTGCTGATGGCCTTGGCCCTGAGCCCGGCATTGTGCGCGGCGGGGACCTTCACGGTGACCAACAGCAACGACTCGGGCGCAGGCTCCCTTCGCCAGGCCATCCAGGACCTCAACGCCGCGGGGGACGGTACCAACACGATCCAGTTCAGCATCCCAGGTTCGACGGTGAACCTGCTCACGGCCCTGCCCACGTTCGACAGCCCCGTGACCTTCCTGAACAACTCCGGGGGCGCGGTGACGATCGTATCGCCCCCCGGCTCCACGGCCGGGCTCACCATGAACGAGCGTCTCTCCTTCGGGGGGGCAAACGCCATCAATTTCTCCTCCAGCGCCTCGGGAGCCGGTAACGCCACCGGCGTGGGCGCCCAGGGCGGAGGCGAGCTGGTGCTCAGCACCGTCTCCGCCAACACTTCCATCACCGCCCTGGCCGATTCCGGCACCGCGGTGGGCATGACCTCCTCAGGCGACAACCTGAGGATCACCGGGAACATGGCCGGGTCCGTCACGGCCATATCCACCAACGGGAGCGCCTACGGCATGCGCGCCGCCGACGATCTGAACATCCAGGGCGCGCTCTCCGGCTCTGTCAAGGTCCTGAGCATTTACGGCTCGGGGGCCTACGGCCTGGCCGCAACGGGCGACCGGCTGAGCATCGGCTCCGTGGCCAGTACGGCCTCGGTGGTGGCCCAGACCATGGGGAACGGCGCCTACGGGCTCTACGGCGCTTCCGGCCTGAACATCTCCGGCGGCATGGCGGGCAGGATCACGGCCCTGGCCGGAACGCACACCGCTGTGGGCATCTTCAGCGGCGGCGCCCTGAACGGCGGCGCGGGCCTGCCCCTGAGCATCTCCGGCGGGGTCTTTGCCTCGGCCAACGGCCTGGCCGTGGCCGTCGGTTCGGCCGGACCCATGAACCTCTACGTCACCGGGACGCTCAGCGGCGTGGACAACTCCGGGAGCGGCGCGGGCTACGCCATCCGCGCTGGCAGGCCCGACGGCCAGGGCGGCTGGATCCCCGGCACGGCCAACAACGTGGTCACCCTGGACACGGGCGCGGTCCTCGCAGGCAAGGTGGACCTTGGCAGCGGCACGAACGTCCTGAACCTCTTCGGCATGGGCTCCACAGGGGTGCAGTTCCGGGGCGTCACCAACCTGGTGGCGGGCAACTACGGCGACGCCGCCAACTGGGTGCTGAACCCGAACACCGAGAATGCGAGCAGCTTCGGCAGCCTGGTCGTCAACCGCAACGCCTCCCTGAGCATCAACGAGAACGTGTCCATCCTGGGCGACATCCAGGACGACGGCGCGTTGATCTACGACATCGCCACGCCGAAGATCTACGCGGGCACCATCTCCGGCACGGGGTCGGTGTCCAAGGCGGGCCCGGGCACCCTGTGGATGCAGGGGGCCAATACCTATTCGGGCGGAACCATCCTGCGCGGAGGCAGGCTCAACGTCGTCTCGGACGCCAACCTGGGCGACCCCTCGGGCGCGGTGAGCTTCAACGGCGGCATTCTGCAGGCGGGCGGGCCGCTTACGACGGCAAGGAGCCTGAACGTCGCCGGCAACGGCGGCACCCTGGACAACGCCGGGTACGCCGTGGCCCTCAACGGACCGTTCACGGGCTACGGCGCCTTCACCTTCATGGGCGCTGGCACCACCACCCTGTCGGGCAACGGCTCGGGCTACACCGGGCAGGCCCTGCTGGCCGGGGGGACGCTGTTCTTGCCCGCTGGCGGGTCGCTCGGAAGCGCGGGTGGAGGCGCGCTGACCTCCAACCCCGGCACCCTCGTGGGCGGGTACGGCACCGTGGGCAACTTCAACAACAACGGCGTCGTCTCCCCGGGCGGCTCCATAGGCACGCTCACGGTCGCCGGGAACTACACCCAAGGCCCCACGGCCGTGTTCGTCGAAGAGGTGGACCCCTCCGGCCGGGCGGACCTGCTCAACGTCCAGGGCCGCGCCGCCCTGAACGGCGGCCAGATGCTGGTCAGCGCGCCCGTGGCCTTCTACCCCACGGGCATGGCCTGGCAGGCCATCAGCGCCGCGGGCGGGCTCACCGGGGCCTTCGCGGGGGGGAGCACCACCTTCCCGTCCTACATCGTGAATTTCCAGCCCGTGAGCACGCCGAACGGGGTGTACACCGAGGTGGTCCGCAACCCCTACGCCATGTTCGCCTCCAACTCCCTGGCGGCCTCGGCGGGCAACGGCCTGAACCTGGCCGCCTACAGCGCCACCGGGATCTTGGCCTACGCCCTGCTCGGGCTGGACCTGGCCTCGCCCGCGAGCATCGCCTCCTCCCTGGACCACCTGCACCCCGAACCCTACGACGCCTTCACCCAGAGCGGGTTCGACACCGGCAGGCTGCTGACCTCCACCATCCAGGGGCGGCTGCACGGGCTGCGCTCCGGCCAAGAGCAGGCCGCCTTCTCCGGCCCCTTCGACGCCGGGACCGCCCCCGTGCAGGACGTGGACGCCATGCGCAACGGCGCCCCCCAGGCCGTGGCCGCAAGCGGCGAGGCCAACAGGGCCGGCGTGTTCCTCAAGCCCTTCGGCATGACCGCATACCAGGGTTCCACCAACGGGAGCACGCCCTACAGCGTCTTCTCCGGCGGCGTGCTGGGCGGCTTCGACTACCGCATCAGCGACAGCCTCGCAGGGCAGGTCTTCGGCGGCTACACAGGGCGCGGCCTGAGCCTGGGCGGCGCGGCCTCCGGCGATGGCCGCGTGGACACCGCGACCCTGGGCCTCTCGGCCACCTGGTACGGCGAGAACTGGTTCGGCGAGGCCGCCCTGCACGGCGGCCTGGACGCCTACCACGCCCGGCGCACTATCTCGGCGCCCACGGGCTCGCTCACCGCGAAATCCACCTGGAACGGATGGAACCTGTTCGCCAACGCGGGCGGCGGCTACGAGTGGCGCGCGGACGACTGGTCCTTCGGGCCCGTGGCCTCCCTGAGCTACGCCCTCATCGGCCAGGACGCCTTCGACGAGACCCAGGCCGGACCCCTTGGCCTCTCCGTGCGCCGCAGGACAGACGCCTCCCTGCAGACCGGCCTGGGCGGGCGCGTGTCCAGGAGCATGGAGTTCGGCGGGCTGCGGGTCACACCCGAGGCCCGGGTGCTCTGGGGCCACGAGTGGATTAGCGGCGGGCGGGACATCGCCGCCAGCTATCTGGGCAGCGCCGGCTCCGGCTTCACCACCAGGACCGTGCCCCCGGCCACGGACTGGGCCACGGTGAGCGCCGGTTTGACCGTGGACTGCTCCAAGCGCTTCCAGGTGGCGGCGCGCGCCGGCGCGGACCTGTTCCGCAGGGACTACCAGAATCTGGCCGCCAGCCTCAGCCTGCGCTACACCTTCTAGAATCGACCCTCGGCCCCGCCCGTGCTTGACGCGGGCGGGGCCGCGCGGGCATACCCCGCAGCCATGGACGCCCACTTCTTAGTGCCCCTGGCTGCCGTCGCGCTGGACGCCGCCCTGGGCGACCCCCACCGCTGGCCCCACCCCGTGCGCCTCATCGGCGCGGCGCTCGACGCGCTGGAGCGCCCTGTACGCACCATCCCCGCCCAGTTGCACCAGGTATACGGGGCCTTCGCGGCCCTTCTGCTGAGCCTCGGGGCCTACACCTGCGTCTACGCCCTGGGGCTGCTCCCGGGTGTCGGCTGGGCGGTCTCCCTCTATTTTGCCTACGCCGGTCTGGCCTTGGGGCAGTTGCTGCGCGAGGCCAGGGCGGCCGCGCGGCTCATCGAGGCCGGGCGGGACGAGGCAGCAAGGAAGGCGCTGGGCATGCTCGTCAGCCGCGACACCTCCGGCCTGGACCGCGAGGCCCAGTGGCGCACGCTGGCCGAGACCGTGAGCGAGAACTTCTGCGACGCGTTCGTGGCCCCGTTCTTCTATCTGTGCCTCGGGGGCGCGCCGCTGTTGTGGCTTTACAAGACCATCTCCACCATGGACTCCATGTGGGGCTACAAGACGCCGCGCTTCAAATACCTCGGCTGGGCAGGAGCCCGCGCCGACGACCTGCTGGCCTGGCTCCCAGCGCGTCTTTCGGCCTGGGCGCTCATCGTCGCGGCTCCGCTGCTGGGCCTGCCCACCGCCGGCGCCAGGGCCAACGTGCGGACCGACGCGGCCCGAATGGCCAGCCCCAACGCGGGCTGGCCCATGAGCGCGGCTGCCTGGCTGTGCGGGGCCTCCATGGGTGGGCGGGCGGTCTACTTCGGGCGGGAGGTGGAGAAACCGTTGCTTGGGCCTGAGGAGTGCGCTTGGGGGGCGGATTCCTTCAAAACGCTCATGAATCTGATCATCATCGCTTCAATAACGCTGTGCTTGGCCGCAAGCGTACTGTTACTGGGCTTGGAAGTGGTATTTTCGTGAAACCCTACCGGCTTCGCCGTTGACCTTTTTTCCTGTCACGCTACAACCATAACCATAGAAGTTTTTAAGGAGGGTACGGGTATGGTACTCGAGGGCACGGTCAAGTGGTTTAGCGATAAAAAGGGTTACGGATTCATCACGGGCGAAGGGCAGGAGGACATCTTCGTCCATTACTCCTCCATCCAGGGTGATGGCTTCCGCACCCTGCGCGAGGGCGAGAAGGTTCTCTACGAGATGGTCACCGGCGAACGCGGCATGAAAGCCACCAACGTGGTTCGTCCCGCCTGACCGATTCCTCCCATCGTTATCATCTGAAGCCCCGCGCCCACCCGCGGGGCTTTGATTTTTGCGCCAGTGGGGAGCGCCCCGGGAGGGCGCTCCCCTGCGCGGGCGACATGTAGGGCGTCCGGGGAAGGGAGAGGGCGCCGGACGCCCCGGCCCGGCCCCGCGTTTCGCAGCGCGGGGAACATCGTCACCCGGAGGCGGCGTTTCGTCGCCCGCCTCCCGGAAAATCCCGCCCGTCTCCACCCGCCCCGCCGGTCCGTGGCGGCAGCCTCCGCCTGGAGCGGCGGATGGAGGGGCATTGGCGGCCGTCTGCAGCCCGTCGGGCATTCACCTCAGGCCGCGACGCAATGATCCGGTCACAGCTTCGCATCTGCCGGTCCCTTCCCCCCAATCTCCTGTTCGGCATACGTTCCCCGCGCGTGGCCCGGCTCTCCACGCGGCCAGCTAGGCCGCCGCAACCGCGGCGGATTCCGTCGCCGATCCCAGCAGGCCCAGCCGCGCGCTCATGGTGCTCTCAAGGTTCTGGAAGAACAGCTTGATGGCGTCCAACTGCGTGGTGTCTTCGGAGCTGGCTGTGCTGGCGGCGGTGGAACCCGCGCTCGTGGTCGTTACGGAATCCGCCGAGCCCTCCCGGCCCGAAGCGTGATGCCCGTGGCGGCCGCGGGGCTTGTCGGGCTTGAGGCTGTCCATGCTGCCGCTGGAGGCGGCCTCCGCGAACTTGGAGGACATGTCGTTCAGGAAAGCGCTCTCGCCGGGGTCCGTGACGTTCCCGGCCTGTTCGGCCAGTTGCTGCGAGATGGCCTCCGTGACCTCCTTGAACTTGGCCGGGTCGCTGGACTGCAGGCTGGCCAGCTGGGTGAAGAGGTCCTTGCCGGTCTTGGTGGAGCTGGCCGAACCCGTGGAGCCGCTCGACGTGCTGCCCGTTTCGCCCAGGATCTGCGAGATGACGCTGTTCAGCTCGTCGAACCCGGCCTGCATGTCGCCTCCGGGGCCGGCGGCAGCCGACGCTCCTCCGGGGGGCGGGGGCGGCGGGCCCTGGGGCTTGAGGCTGTCCATGCTGCCGGTCTTGGCCGCCTCGGCGAACTTGGCCGAGAGGTCGCTGTACATGTTCGCCTGCCCGGCGCTGGTGGCCGAGGAGGCCTGCTTGGCCAGGTCGCCGGCGATCTCCTGGGCCACCTCCTTGAACTTGTCCGGGTCGGAGGTCTGCAGCGAGAGGAGCTGGCTCATCATCTGACCCATCTTGGAGAAGCTGGCCTTGTCGGTTTCAGAGGATGAACCGCTGTTGCCCGATGCCTGGGAACTCTGCGTCTGGCCGACTTCCTGGATGCCGTAAACCGATTCAAGCCGGTTCTGGCTGCCGATGCTGCTGATGCTCATTTTTCTTCACCTCCGTTGTAACTTTTCCGCACGCTGTGTTTATTGCGGCCCGATGAACCTGCCGCCGGTGCGAAAGCAACGGGAGTGCCTGTCTGGGTATGGCAAGTAAACGTACAAGATTACAGCTAGTTATGCTTTTGATCGCGAGTGCCCCGTTTCCGCGAACAGGCATCACTCGGTATGTAAAACGTAGTATTTCAACATGTTGGAATCGGTTGGGGGCGGAGGGAAAATATTGCCCGGTTGAAAAATGCAATTTTGAGCAAAAAAATAATCACAGAGTGTAACTTTTCAAGAAGTGTCAGAACGCAGCGTCTTTACTATGTTTTTAAAAGTGAAATTGCGTGCATTAAAAAAGGTTACATTGAGAGCATAAAATAAAAAATATAAACTTAACCTCCAGTGTTGTCCTAAACTCTGCTGTGTTGCATCCGATAACCATGGAAACATCACGTTTACGGAGGTTCAACAGCCATGAGCACCATTAGCGGCCTTTCAACCAGCCAGTCCTACGCCTCGAGCCTGGTCACGGGAACAACCCAGACTGCGGACACCGCCTCGGCGGCGGAAGTCGCGGGCCTCTCCACGGAGGACAAGGCAAAAATTTCCCAGGGCGCGAAGCGGATGAACCAGCTGAGCCAGTTGGCCGGCAGCGACCCCGAGAAATTCAAGGAGGTGGCGCAGACGATCTCCGACGGTCTGGCCGAGGAGGCCAAGAACGCCACGGACTCGCGCGATGCCAAAATGCTTACCGAGATGTCCGCCAAGTTCGCGGACGCCGCCAAGACTGGCAGCATGGACAGCCTGAAGATGGAGAAGCCCAAGGGGCCGCCCATGGGGTCGGGCGGGAACGGGAACGGGAACGGCAACGCCGCGTCGAAGTTCGCCGGGGCCATGCGCACGGACAACCCCATGGCCGCGATGGACGCCGTCATCGACAACGCCCTGAGCGGCGTGGGCACGACGGACAGCGGCACTTCCACCGCCTCCAGCGCGGCCGCCTGACGACACGATTCGGCTCCGCTTCCCGCGCAGGGGAAGGCGTGCGGGGAAGCCTGGGAGGGCGACGGACGCGGGGAGCCGGAAGTCGGGCAGGGCAGGGGAAGCGGCGTGGCGCGCAGCACGACAAATTTCGCGCGAACATGACCGCATGAATCTCGGGGAGGCGCTGCCTCCCCAAACTCCACCGGCAGGGGAGTGACTCCCCTGCACCCCCAATAGATTCGCGTTCGCCCTGAATATTGCGGGGTCCAGGGGGATCATCCCCCTGGCGGGGTACGGGGCGGCGCCCCGCTCTTTTCTTGCGGCCTCGCAAAGCACAAAAAAAGGCCGGTCCCAATGGACCGGCCCCTTGTTTTCGGTGGTGATGCTTCTAGGAGGCTCCCAGCTCCTGCCCGCGCCGCCTCGCCGCCTCCACGGCGTCGATGATGGCGGCGCGCATGGCCATGCGGTCCATGTGGGCCAGCGCGGCGATGGTGGTGCCCCCGGGGGAGGTGACCATCTCGCGCAGCACGCTCACGTGGGTCATGCTCTCGTTGGCCAGCTTGAGCGAGCCGCCGATGAGTTCGCCCACGATGCTCGTGGCCATGGGCCTGGGCAGCCCGGCGGCCAGGGCCGCCTCGATGAGGGCCTCCATGAAGTAGTAGACGTATGCCGGACCGCTGCCCGCCACGGCGGTGAACGAGTCGAACAGCTTCTCCTCCAGCACGTGGACGCTGCCCACGGAGGCGAAGATCTTCTGCACGACGTCCTTCTGCTCCTGCGTGAGGTGCGGGTCGTCCAGGCACACGGCGGAAACGCCCGCGCCCACCAGGGCGGGGGTGTTGGGCATCACGCGCACCACGGGGCAGGCGTGCCCGATCCACTCCGAGAGCCGCTCGCGGGTGATCCCGGCGGCAATGGAGATAAGGCACTTGTCCGCGGTGAGCGCGGGATGGACTTGAGCCAGCACCGCCTTCATCTGCTGGGGCTTCACGCACATGAGCACGTACCCGGCCTTTTCCACGGCGCCGTGGATGGTGTCCACGGCCTGGAGAGCGCACTGCGCGCACAGGGCGTTCAGCTTCTCGCGGTCCAGGTCGAAGCCGAGGAGGCTCACGCCGTCCATGCCCGAGAGCCCTTTGATGAGGGCCGCGCCCATGTTGCCGGTGCCGATGAAGGAGATGGCGGCGTTCATGGCGCTATCCCACCAGCTCGGTGGCGTTGAAGAAGTAGCCGATCTCGAAGGCGGCGGTTTCGGGGGCGTCGGAGCCGTGCACCGAGTTCTCCTGCTTGGAGAGGGCGTGCACCTTGCGGATGGTGCCGTCGACGGCCTGGGCGGGGTCGGTGGCGCCCATGAGCTCGCGGTAGCGCTTGATGGCGTTGTTGCCGGCCAGGACCACGGCCACGATGGGGCCGGAGGCCATGTACTCGGTCAGCTCGCCGAAGAAGGGGCGCTCCTTGTGCACATGGTAGAAACCCTGGGCAAGAGGCAGGTCCAGCTTGAGCATCTTCATGGCCACGATCTTGAGATCGGCTTTCTCGATCATGTAGAGGATGCTGCCCACGAGATCGCGGCGGACAGCGTCGGGCTTGATGAGGCAGAGCGTGAGTTCCATGAAGATGCCTTCCTTACGTTGGGGTTGAACCGGAGGCCCGGGCGGCGTGTGCCGTACGGGCGGGAGAACTCCTGTCCTTGAAACGCGCTACACCAGCAACATCTTGTCCGACGAGAATTCCTCTCCTTTCAGGGTGTAGAAGCGTTCCAGAAGGTCCTCCACGCTGAACCGCTCCTTCTGCTCACCTTCGATGTCCAGGAAGACGCTGCCCTGGTGCATCATGATCAGCCGGTTGCCCTGGCGCAGGGCGTGGTTCATGTTGTGGGTGACCATAAGGGTGGTCAGCTTGTGGGTATCGACGATGCGCTGGGTCAGCTCCAGCACCTGGGCCGCGGTCTTGGGGTCCAGGGCGGCGGTGTGCTCGTCCAGCAGCAGGATTTCGGGGCGCACCATGGTGGCCATGATCATGGTCAGGGACTGGCGCTGCCCGCCGGAGAGCAGGCCCACCTTGTCCTTGAGGCGGTCTTCGAGGCCCAGCCCGATCTGGGAGAGCAGCTCCCGGTAGCGGGCGCGGTCCTTGCTTTTGACGCCGAGCGAGAGCCCGCGCGGCTTGCCGCGACGGTCGGCCAGGGCCATGTTCTCCTCGATGGTCAGGGAGGCGGCGGAGCCCATGAGCGGGTCCTGGAAGACGCGGCCGATGAAGCGGGCGCGCTTGTATTCGGGCCAGGCGGTGATGTCCGAGCCTTCGAGGGTGATGGTGCCCTGGTCCGGGAAGAAGCCGCCCGCGATGCAGTTGAGCGTGGTGGACTTGCCCGCGCCGTTGGAGCCGATGACCGCGATGAAGTCGCCCTGGCGGATGTCCAGGTTGACGTCGTTCAGGGCCAGCACCTCGTTGACGCTGCCCTTGTGGAAGCGCTTGGTGATGTTCTTGAGGGTAAGCATCAGCGGGCCATCTTCCTTTTGAGCCTGGGCGCGGTGAGCGCGGTCACCACGATGAAGGCGGTGATCAGGTTCAGGTCGCTGGGGGAGAAGGAGAACTCGCCCAGCTTGACCCCGAGCGCCAGGGCGATGGCCAGCCTGTAGGCCACGGAGCCGAGCACCGCCGCGATGATCATCCTGGAGATGCGCCCCTGGCCGAGCAGGGTCTCGCCGATGATCACCGAGGCCAGCCCGGCCACGATGGTGCCCACGCCCATGTTCACGTCCGCCGCGCCCTGGTTCTGGGCCACAAGGGCCCCGCACAGGGCGACCAGTGCGTTGGAGAGGCCCACGCCCAGCACGATCATGTTGCCGGTGTTCACGCCCAGGGCGGTGATCATGCGCGGGTTGTCGCCGGTGGCCAGCATGGCCTGGCCCAACTCCGTGCGGGTGAACCAGATGAGCGCCAGGGCCGCGCAGACCGTGAAGGCCGCGAACAGGCAGGTCCCGGCCAGGGAGGAGGGCAGGCCGAAGGCCGTCAGGGAGTCGAGCACCGTGGTCTTGCCCAGCAGGGTGAAGTTGGGGCGGCCCATGATGCGGATGTTGATGGAGTAGAGCGCGATCATGGTCAGGATGCTGGCCAGCAGGTGCAGGATCTTGAGCCGCGTGTTCAGAAGCCCGGTGACGGCCCCGGCGCAGAATCCGGCCAGGGTGGCGGGCAGCAGGGAGAGGTAGGGGTCCATGCCCGCGCCGATGCACACGGAGGAGACCGCCGCGCCAAGCGGCAGGGAGCCGTCCACGGTGAGGTCGGGAAAGTCGAGGATGCGAAAGGTGAGATACACCCCGAGCACCATCAGCCCGTAGACGAGGCCCTGTTCGAGCGCGCCGATGAAAGCGTAAAATGACATGCGTGCGTTACCCCGGTGTGGTCGCGTTGAGCGCGAAAACCCACTGCCTGTGCCCGGAAAACGCGGGTTTGTCAAAGGCGGGCGGCAGCGGAGAGGGTGTAAAAGAAAAGGGACGGGGCAGGCCCCGTCCCTTGAGATGCCTTGCCGGGCGGAACTACTCGAACTTCTTCACGGCCTTGGCCACCACCGCTTCGGGGATGGTCACGCCCTGGGCCTTGGCGGCCTTCAGGTTCAGGTGGATGTCCAGGTTCTTCAGGCTCTCCACGGGCAGGTCGGCGGGCTTGGCGCCGTCCAGGATCTTCTTGCCCATGGCGGCGGTCTGCTTGCCCATGGCGTAGTAGTCCACGGCCAGGGCCGCGATGGCGCCCTTGCCCACGGACTCGTTGTCGGAGCTGAACAGGGGCAGCTTGTTCTCGTCGCAGACCTTCACCAGGGACTCGAAGGCCGAGACCACGGTGTTGTCCAGCGGGATGTAAACGGCGTCGCACTTGCCCACCAGGCTCTTGGCGGCCTGGTACACGCCGCCGGAGTTGGCCACGGTGGCCTCCACGATCTTGATGTTCAGGGGCGCGGCGGCGGCCTTCACGGCGTTGACCTGGCTCACGGAGTTGGCTTCGCCCGCGTTGTAGACGATGCCGACGGTGGCGGTCTTGGGCAGGATGGTCTTGATGAGCTCGATCTGCTTGTCCACGGGGGGCATGTCGGTCATGCCGGTCAAGTTGCCGCCGGGAGCCTGCATGCTCTTGACCAGGCCCGCGCCCACGGGGTCGGACACGGCGGTGAACAGCACGGGGATGTCCTTGATCTTCTGGGCGCAGACCTGCGCGCCCGGGGTGGCGATGGCCAGCACCAGGTTGGGCTTCTCGTCGAGCATCTGGCCGGCGATCTGCACGTTGGTGGCGGAGTTGCCCTGTGCGATGTGCACGTTGAACTTGGCGTCCACGCCCGCCTCTTTCAGGCCGTCCATGAAGCCCTTGCGCGCGTTGTCCAGGGCGGGGTGCTCGACGATCTGGGTGATGGAGATCACCTTGGTCTGGGCCAGGGCGGCGCTTGCCGCGAACAGCATCGCGGCGGCCAGAGAGAGGACGAGGAAGCGTTTCATGCCTGCTCCTTAAGAGGTTTGTGCGGCGGCACCGACACGCCGGGCGCCGTAGTTTCCTGTTTCGCGGGGATGGCGTCCCGGGCCGGGGAAAATGCTAAGGGCCGGAAACCATCCTCGTCCGGGACGGTATGGCCGCAAATGGCGAAAAAGTCAAAACCGGGCGGCAAAATGACGACGCAGCCAGCCCGGAGTTCAACCGCCCTTGAGCTGCGCGCCGAGCGTCACGATGGTCACGCCCTTGTCCCGGCGCATGGCCCAGCCGGCCAGGGCGGCGATGGTCTCGGGATGGGGGTGGCCGATGGCCACGGCCCTGCCTTTCGACTTGGCCTCGCGCTCGGCCTGCCTGAGCGCCAGCATGGCGGCCTGCTGCCCGCGCTCCGCGTCGATGAACACCGCGCGGGAGAGCGCGGGCACGCCGGCCCTGGCGGCCTCCTTCCAGCCCACGCTCTTGTCCGAGGTGCGCGAATCCAGGAAGAAAAGGGCGGGGCGGAGCTTGAGTTCGGCCATGACGGCGGCCATGAGGGCCTGGTCCTCGGTGGCCTGGGAGCCCTGGTGGTTGCTCACACCGGCTGCGTGGGGCACCTGGGCCAGGTGGGCCGAGAGGATGCCCGCCACCTCGCGCGGGCTCATGCCCGGGCGCAGGGTGCCCGCCGGGGCGGCCGCCTGGGCCTTGGCCTCCATGGGCTGGTGCAGGATGACCTCCTGCTTGGCCTTGGCGGCCATCTCGTCCACGTCGCGGGTGTGGGCCAGGTTGGGCATGATGGAGAACGTCACGGGGAAGCCCAGGTCCAACAGCTCCTGGGCCTGCTCTTTGGAGCCGCCCAGGTCGTCGATGACGATGGTCAGGAGCGGGCCGGACGGGGCGGGGAGCTGCGCGGGCTGGGGCTCGGCCGCGGGCTGGGCCGGGGGCTGGCCCGGAGCCTGAGGGGAGGCGGGCGCCTGAGCCTGTCCGGCCTCCGGCGCCGGTTTGGCCGGGGCCTGCGCCGGGGTCTGCGCCGGGGTCTGCACTGAGGCGCTCTGGGGCTTGGCGGGCGGCGTCTTCTGGCCGGGCAGGTAGAAGAAGGCGTAGCCGAAGAACATGATCAGCAGGGCCACGGCCGCGCCCGCGAGAAACACGAGCGCGGCCGGAGCTTTGCCCTGGCCGCGCTTTGTCTTCGTGGAGCGCCGCCGGGGCTTGGAACCGGGGCGTTTGGGAGGCATGTCCTACCTTATTCGGCCGCCGAGGCCACGGGGGCGTACTTGATCAGCTCCAGGGCCAGCTTGAGCTGGTTGTCCTTGTCCAGGAGCTCCTTGATCTTGACCTTGGGGTCAGAGCCGTCGGACTGCTTCTTGCGGGCCAGGTTGTCCAGGTGGCGGGAGAGGTCGCGCTCGCGCACCTGATGGCCCTGGGCGAAGAGGTCCTTCTCCTTGTCGCCGTCCTGCAGGGGCACCTTGAAGTCGGGCTCGATGCCCTCGGCCTGGATGGAGCGGCCGCTGGGGGTGTAGTACAGGGCGGTGGTCAGCTTGATGCCCGAGCCGTCGTTCAAGGGGATCACGGTCTGCACAGAGCCCTTGCCGAAGGTCTTGTCGCCCACCAGCAGGGCGCGCTTGTTGTCCTGCAGGGCTCCGGCCACGATCTCGGAGGCCGAGGCCGAACCGGCGTTGATGAGCACGGTCAGGGGGATGTTGCTCTCGACTCCGGCGGCCTTCTTGGCGTCGAAGTCCTTGCGCTGCTCGTCGCGCTTGCCCTTGATGGTCACGATGCGGCCCTTGGGCAGGAAGAAGTTGGAGACGCTCACGGCCTGGTCCAGCAGACCGCCGGGGTTGTTGCGCATATCCAGGATGATGCCCTTCAGGGCCTTGCCGGACTTGGTGTGGTTGGCCACCACGTCGCGCAGCTCGACGGTGGTGTTTTCGTTGAAGCGGGTGATGCGCACCAGCAGGTATCCGGGGTCGATCTCGGTGCCCTTGACCGAGATGATGGGGATGGCGTCGCGCACGATGCGGTACTTCTCGGGCTTGTTGCTGCCCTTGTGCACCACGGTGAGGCTCACGGGCTTGCCCTTGGGGCCGCGGATGCGCTGCACGGCGTCCATGAGGGACATGTCCTGCGTGGACTGGCCCTCGATCTCCACCAGGATGTCGCCCGCCTTGAGGCCCGCCTTGTCGGCCGGGGTGTCGTCGATGGGGGAGATGACCGTGATGCGGCCGTTCTCCACGCTGATCTCGATGCCGATGCCCGAGAACTCGCCCGAGGTGCTGACCTGCATCTCCTTGAAGTCCTCCTTGGTGAGGAAGCTGGAGTGCGGGTCGAGCTGCTGGAGCATGCCGACGATGGCGCCGTCGATGAGCTCCTGGCGGGTGACGTTCTTGACGTAGTTGGTTTCCACCAGGTCGAGCACCTGGCTGAAGCGTTTCAGGGGGCCGAACCGGTCCTCCTGCTGAGCGAGGGCCAGGCCGGCGGTGAGGAGCAGGGCCACCACGAGAAGGGCGAGCCCGGCCTTGGTGATGCGGGACATAGAATAGCCTCCAGCGGAAAAAAGGCCGTATGCCCGCCGGGCGGCGCCTGGGGCCGAACTGGCCCGCTGGCGGTGCGACCGGCCGGGATTCATCGGGTGGGGTTAATAGGTTTCACCTCAAAACGCAATGCCAATCACTCAGGCAAACCCCGCTCACGCCGCGCGTTCCGGGCGGTTCGCCCCAGGAATCATCCCGGCGGGTTCTCCAGGAAGGGGCCCAGGGGGCACTCCCCGCACAGCGGCGCGCGCGTCTTGCAGAAGTGGTGGCCGACGCCCACCAGCTGGGCGTGGAAATCGTTGTACAGGGCCGTGTCGGGCTCCAGCACGTCCATGAAGAAATCGCGCATGTCGTCGTAGCCCGCGTCCTCGGGCAGCAGCCCGTGGCGGGAGAGTATGCGCCGGGTGTAGGTGTCGGCCACGAAGCTGGGCATGCCCAGGGCGTAGCAGAGGATGGAGTCCGCCGTCTCCGGCCCCACCCCGCGCACGCCGAGCAGCTCCTCGCGCACCTGGAGCATGTCGCGCGAGGCCAGCTCCGCCAGGTCGAAGCCGCAGCTTTCGCGCAGGTAGGCCAACAGGTTCTTCAGGCGCTGGGCCTTGAGCCGGAAATAGCCCGCCGGGCGGATCAGCTCCGCCAGGCGCTCCAGGGGCAGGGCGTCCAGGGCCTCGGGGTCGAGGCAGCCGTGTCCCCTGAGGGCGTCGATGGCCTTGCGCACGCCCGTCCAGGCGGTGTTCTGGGTCAGCACCGCGCCCACGCAGACCTCGAAGGGCGTCTCGGCCGGCCACCAGCCTCTGTGGCCACGGGCGCCAAGCATGGCCTTGTAATACTCAAGCAGCAGGGTCTCGCGGTTCATGGCCGCATGGTAGCCGCGCCGGGGCGGGGCGCGCAAGCCCTTCATGGTTTGCTTTTCGGGTGGCCTGGTGTATCGGGAGAGTCTGTGGAAAACCACCGCATCAAGGAGTCTGCCCCATGAAACGTTCCTTCATCGCCTCCTGCGCGTGCGCCGTTCTCCTTGCCGCCTTCTGCGCCGGGGCCGCCCTGGCCCAGGACGCCTCCAAGACTGTGATGGCCGCCTGCACCAAGTGCCACATGGCCGAGCGCCTCTGCGCCGCCCTGGGCAAGAAGGACCAGGCCGCCTGGGAAGTCACCGTGACCAGGATGATCGGCAAGGGCGCGCAGATCTCGGAAAAGGAGAAGCCCGCCGTGATCGCATACCTGGCTGGGCTCAAGCCCGGCAGCAAGCCCGTGTGCGAATAACGTGTCCATAAGCTTCGTCTACGTGACCGCCCCCAGCCCCGAGGAGGCCCTGCGCATCGGCCGGGCCCTGGTGGAGGAGCGGCTGGTGGCCTGCGTCAACGTGCTGGACGGCCTGCGCTCCCTCTACTGGTGGGACGGGGCCGTCCAGGACGAGCGCGAGGCCTGTTTCGTCGCCAAGACGCGTTCGGAGCTTGCCGAAGCCGTGGTGGCCCGTGTACGGCAGCTCCATACCTACGAAGTGCCCTGCGTGGTGGTGCTGCCGGTGGCGGACGGCAACCCCGACTTCCTGGACTGGGTGGCCGCCGAAACCCGTCCCAACAGTTAAGGAGCCTCGATGCGCATCCTCGTCTCCGGGTCGGTGGCCTACGACCGGATCATGACCTTTCCCGGCAAGTTCGCCGATCACATCCTCCCCGAGAAGATCCACATCCTGAACGTCTGCTTCCTGGTGGACGGGCTCACGGAGAAGTTCGGCGGCACGGCGGGCAACATCGCCTACAGCATGAGCCTGCTCGGCGAGAAGCCCACCATCATCGCCTCCGCGGGCAAGGACTTCGAGCCCTACGCCTCCTGGCTGGCCGGGCTGGGCCTGAGCATGGAGGGCATCCGCCGCGTGCCGGAGGAATTCACCCCCGGCGCCTACATCACCACGGACCAGTCCGACAACCAGATCACCGGCTTCAACCCCGGAGCCATGAAGGTGCAGTCGGGCTTCAGCGTGGAGGGCTTCGACCCGGCGCAGACCATGGGCATCGTGGCCCCCGGCTGCCTGGCCGACATGAAGCACTACTGCGCCCGCTACAAGGAGCTGGGCATCCCCTTCTTCTTCGACCCAGGCCAGAACATCCCCGCCTTCTCGGGCGAGGACCTGGCCGAGATGCTCACCGGCGCGAGCTTCCTGATCACCAACGACTACGAGCTGCAGATGATCATGAACGCCACCGGCCTGAGCAAGGGGGCCATCCTGCACCGGGTGGACACCCTCATCACCACCCTGGGCGAGAACGGCGTGGCCATAAACGAAAAGGGCGTGGAGTTCACCGTGCCCGCGGCCGCCGTCACAGCCGTGAAGGACCCCACCGGGGCGGGCGACTCCTTCCGGGCGGGCCTGCTCTGCGGCCTGGCGCACGGCAAGAGCCTGGCCGTGGCCGCCAGGATGGGGGCCGTGGCCGCCGCCTATTGCGTGGAGCAGCACGGCACCCAGGAGCACACCTTCACCCCTGAAGAGTTCTGGGCCCGCTACGAGGCCAACTACGGCAAGAGCGAGGGCTAGCCGCTCCCTGAGGGGCCGCCTGAGCGGGGGGCCTTCGCCAGATGCATCCAAGCCGCCGGGCCAGCCCCCGGCGGCTTTTTCGTTTCCCCAACGCGGGAAGGTGCAATTTTTTTGATCAATGGAATTGAAAAATCCTCTCAATGTGGTATGGGTTGAGAAAGCTTAGGCTGGCGTTGTTTCCTGCAACCTCCAAAAGTCCGGGTCTCTCCGGAGCGGCCCTCGGGCGGGATTGCGCGACATGCACGGAATGGAAATTTTCAGCACCGATCTCCGCCCCCTCTTCCTGGTCTGGTCGCTTTGCCAGGCGGCCCAGGCCTGCGTGCTTCTCCACGTCTGGAAAATCCACAGCAACTTCCCCCCCGCCAGGGAGTGGGGCGCCGGGGCGCTGCTCTCCGCACTGGGCCTGGCGCTGCTGGGCCTGCGCGCCTGGGTGCCCCCCTGGTGCTGCGCGGTTGCAGCCAACGGCCTGCTTCTGGGCGGGATGATGGTCTTCAATTTCGGCATCGTGCGCGCAACCGGGAGCAACCCGCCCTGGCGCCGGGGCGCGGCTCTCTGCGCCCTGGCTCTGGGGCTGCTCGTCTGGTTCACCCTGGTTCAGGACGACTACCCCGTGCGGGTCGTCGTCCTGAGCTTGGTGGCGGTGGCTTTCGATCTGCTGGTCATCCACGCCTGCCTGACCAGCCGGGAAACCTCGCTGACCTCCACGCTGCGCCTGATTGCGGCGGTCCACGTCCTGCTTGCGGCCTCGGTCTGCTGGCGCGCGGTGGCTGGCGCGCTCGCCGGTGCCGACGCCGTTTCCATGCCCACCGTGTCGCAGGCGCAGTTCGTGGTGGCCTCCATCATGGCCTGCGTGGTGCTCACCACCCTGCTCGTGCTGCTGACCTCGCAGCTCCTGCAGAAGGAGGTCAACGCACTGGCCCGCCAGGACCCCCTGACCAAGGCCGCCAACCGCATGGCCCTGGACGAGATCGTGCGCGTGGAGTGGCCGCGCGGGACCCGCCACCACACCCCCGTCAGCTGCCTGCTGCTGGACGTGGACCACTTCAAGCGCTTCAACGACGAGCACGGCCACCTGGCCGGGGACGCCATGCTCCGCGCCGTCTCCGACGCGGCCCGCACCCAGCTGCGCACCGAGGACGTCTGGGCGCGCTACGGCGGCGAGGAGTTCGTGGCCCTGCTGCCCCAGACCGACATCCGCCAGGCCTGCGCCATCGCCCAGCGGTTGCGCCAGGCCGTGGCCAAGGCCGCCATCAAGGGCGAGAACGGCTCCCTGGGCGTGACCGTGAGCATCGGCGCGGCCGAGTGCAACCCGGCCACGCAGAGCTGGCAGCAACTGGTGGGCCTGGCCGACCAGGCCCTCTACCTGGCCAAGCGCAGGGGGCGCGACCGGGTGGAGGTGGCCATCGGTGAAACCCAGGCCCCGCCGGATCTCTACCCTGACGTGGCCCGCTACGTGCGCCTGGAGTGGGACAGCACCCTGGAGTGCGGCGACCCCGCGCTGGACGCCCAGCACAGGGAGATCTTCGCCTCGGCCAACAAGCTGCTTTCCGCCGTGGCCGTGGAATGCCCCGAAGGGGAGTGCAGGGCGCTCATAGGCAAGCTCATGGAGCAGATCAGACGCCACTTCAGCTACGAGGAGACGGTCCTGCGCGCCGCCGGCTACCCCCTGGTGGAGGAGCACGCCCGCTCGCACGAGGTGCTCGTGCATCAGGCCACCGAGCTGGCCGAGCGCTTCGAGCGCAGGGAGCTCTCCACCGGCCAGCTGTTCACCTTCCTGCTCGACGAGGTGGTTTCCCGCCATATGCTGGCCAGCGACCACGAGTACTTCGGCTACCTGGGCAGGGAAACGCGCCAATAGGTGTTGTTGCGGCCCCCGCTTTGAGCGATACTGGGGCCCGGCCGCCTTCGGCCGAGCCAACCAGCCCCCGGGCGCGCCCTTCCGCAAGGCCCGGGGCCCGCAGGAGCAGGCCATGAGAACAGGCACCGAGGAAAAAACCCCTCTGCGCGTCAACGCCGAAAAGATCCAGAACTACCTCCGCCAGGCCTTCGGAGAGAGCGCCCGCCTGAGCTGGCTGGGCGAGATCGGCCAGACCGGCACCCAGGGCATGAAGGAGTTCGGCTACGGCAAGCCGCTGCGCATCGAGTTCTCCGTGGATGGCAGGGTGAAGTCCGCCGTGCTCTCCATCATGCGCGGCGACAAGTACGGGCACCAGTTCTACTGGGACCGCGCCGCCATCCTGATGTTCCAGCACGAGACCTCCGGGCGCCTGCCGCGCCACGCCAAGTCACTGGGCCTGGGCTACTTCGACGCCGCCGACCGCATGGTGGGCGTGAAGGAGCCCAAGGAGTTCTTCATCCTCACCGAGCTGCTCGAAGGCGAGGATTACTACCGCCACCTGGAGCGCATCGGCCGCACCGAGGCCACGCCCAAGGACGCGGCCCTGGCCGTCTCCTTCGCGGACTGGCTGGCGGACATCCACTCCGAGCGGGTGGACAACCCGGACCTCTACCTGCGCCGGGTGCGCGACCTGATCGGGGCCTCGGAGTGCATCTTCGGCCTGGTGGACGCCTACCCCCATCCCTACGACCTCTTCCCGCCGGAGCGCTTCCAGGCCCTGGAGCGCCGCGTGGTGGACTGGCGCTGGAAGCTGCGCGCCTACACCCGGCGGCTGAGCCCGGTCCACGGGGACTTCCACCCCTGGAACGTCCTGGTGGAGGACCAGGGCGAGCGCTACGACTTCCACGTGCTGGACCGCAGTCGCGGAGAATTCGGGGAGCCAGCCGACGACGTGGCCACCATGAGCCTCAACTTCGTGCTCTTCTCGCTCTACGGGCAGACGGATTCCCCCAGGCTCTCCGGCCCGCTGGAGCAGCTCTACACCGCCTTCTGGGAGCGCTACCTGGAGCGCACCCATGACGAGGAGATTCTGGACGTGATCGCGCCGTTCTATATGTTCCGGGGCCTGGTGATCGCCTCGCCCCAGTGGTACCCGCACCACCCCGAGCCCGTGCGCCGGGGCCTGCTGCGGTTCCTGGAAAACGTTCTGGAGGATGACCGCTTCGACTGGCGCGGCATCAACAAGTACCTGGCATGAGCGCCCTGGCCGCAGAGGCGGAAGGCCCCCGGCCTGAGTGGGCGGGGGCGGTGTTGTGGTTCACGGGGCTGCCCGGGGCGGGCAAGTCCACGGTGGCCAAGGCCGTGGCGGATGAATTGACGCGCAGGGGGCTCAACCCGGTCTGGCTGCAGATGGACGCCCGGCGCAAGCACTACACGCCCCGGCCCCTCTACACCGCCAAGGAGCGGGAGGCCGCCTACCGCATGTTCGCGGAGGAGGCCGCCGCCCTGGCCGAAGAGGGCAGGGTGGTGCTCATGGACGGCACCGCGCCGCTGCGCTCCATGCGGGACCACGCGCGCGGGCTGGTGGAGCGCTTCGCCGAGGTGCACCTGCGCTGCGGCGTGGCCACGGCCATGCGCCGTGAGTCGGCCCGGCCCGAGGGGCTGGTCATGGCCGGGCTGTACGCCAAGGCCGTGAAGCGCAAGGCCACGGGCCAGAAGTTCGATGGCCTGGGCCAGGTCGTGGGTGTGGACGTGCCCTTCGAGGAGGACCCGCGCGCGGAGCTGGTGCTCGACGCGGAGAAACTGAGCGTGGAGCAGATGCGCGACGCGGTGCTCAAGCGCTTCGCGGGCTGGTTCGTGGATGGCGAGGAACGCTAGCGCCGCACTTTACCGCGCCCCTTCCATGCATTAGTATGGCAGGATGAAGTTTCACGTCTTCACGTTCGGCTGCCAGATGAACGCCGCCGATTCCGGCTGGCTGACACGTTCGCTGGAAAACATGGGATGGGAGAAGGCCCCCGCCGACCAGGCCAAGGCCTTCATCGTCAACACCTGCTCCGTGCGCGAAAAGCCCGAGCAGAAACTCTATAGCGAACTCGGCCGCATCGCCGAGCACCTGGAGCGCGAGCCGGGGCTGTTCTGCGCCGTGGGCGGCTGCGTGGCCCAGCAGGTGGGGGCCAAGCTCTGGAACCGCTTCCCCTTCGTGCGGCTCGTCTTCGGCACGGACGGCGTGGCCCAGGCCCCGCAGGCCCTGGCGCGCATCGCCCGGGAGCCCAGGCTGCGCGTCTCGCTGCTCGACTTCTCCGACTCCTACATCGAGCGCGACGCCGCACTGCCCGGCCCCCTGGAGTCGCCCCGGGCCTTCGTGAACATCATGCAGGGCTGCGACAACTTCTGCACCTACTGCATCGTGCCCTATGTTCGCGGCCGCCAGAAATCGCGCACCTCGGAGGCCGTGCTGGCCGAGTGCCGCTCCCTGGCCGAGCGGGGCGTCAAGGACGTCACGCTCCTGGGGCAGAACGTGAACAGCTACGGGCGCGACAAGGGCGGCGACGGCACCAGCTTCCCGCAATTGCTGCGCGCGGTGGCCGCCGTGGACGGCATCGAGCGGGTGCGCTTCACCACCTCGCACCCCAAGGACATCGCGCCCGAGGTGGTGGCCGCCTTCGGGGAGCTCGAGAACATCTGCCCCACGCTGCACCTGCCCGTGCAGTCCGGCTCGGACGACGTTCTCAGGCGCATGGGGCGCAGCTACACCGTGGAGAAATACCTGGGCATCGTGGACGCCCTGCGCCGCGCCCGCCCTGACATCTCGCTCACCACGGACTTCATCGTGGGCTTTCCCGGCGAGACCGAGGAGGACTTCAAGGCCACGCTGGAGCTGATACCCCGCGCCGGGTTCGAGGGCTCGTTCTCCTTCATCTACAGCGACCGCCCCGGCGTGGCCGCCGCCAAGATGGAGCCCAAGATCCCCGCCGAGATCAAGTCCTGGCGGCTCGACGAGCTTCAGGCCTTGCAAAATGCCCGGCAGCAGTCCATTTTGCAGGGGCTCGTCTCCTCGGTGGCCCCGGTGCTCGTGGAAGGGCCCGGCAAACGCAGGGACTCCGACGCCCCGGCCTGGCGCGGCCGCGACGCCCACGGCCGCACCGTGAACTTCCTGGCCCCTGCCAGCCCGGATCTGTTCGGGCGCATCGTGAACGTGCGCGTGACGGAGGCCAAAAAGCATTCCTTATGGGGGGAGATACTGCCATGATCGAAATGAAGGTTTCGGGCCTCGCCCTCGACGAGGAGACGCAGGCCCCCGTGCTCGTGCTCAAGAGCATCGACGAAAAGACGACCCTGCCCATCTGGATCGGGGCCATGGAGGCCATGGCCATCTCGCTGACGCTCAACGACGTCAAGCTGCCCCGTCCCATGACGCACGACCTGCTGCTCTCCTCCATCGAGGCCCTGGGCGGCAAGGTGCTGCGCATCTCCGTCACCGGGCTCACCGACGGCACCTTCTTCGCGATCATCAGCGTGGACCAGGGCGGCAAGGAAGTGGAGATCGACGCCCGGCCCTCCGACGCCGTGGCCCTGGCCCTGCGCGCCAAGGCCCCCATCCTGGTGGCCCCCGCCGTTGTGGAGGCCCTGGCCGAGAACAAGCCCAAGCCGGGCATCGCCACCGACGGCACCGACGACTGGACGGACATCCTGGAAAGCTACAACCCCGCCGACACCAAATACAAGATGTAGGGCCACATGATCGACCTGCACACCCACACCACCTTCTCCGACGGCGAGCTCATCCCGGCGGAGCTGGCCCGCCGCGCCGCCAAGGCCGGATACAAGGGGCTGGCCATCACCGACCACGCGGACCACTCCAACATGTACCTCATCCTGGAGAACCTGCAGCGCTTCGCCAAGGAGGCCGGGCCCTACCTGGACATCAACCTGGCCGTGGGCGTGGAGCTGACCCACGTTCCCCCCGGGCTGATCCCCGGCCTCATCACCGAGGCCCGGCGCGCCGGGGCCATGCTCGTGGTGGTGCACGGCGAGACCATCGTGGAGCCCGTGGCGCGCGGCACCAACCTGGCCGCCATCGAAGGTGGGGCGGACGTGCTGGCCCATCCGGGCCTCATCACCGAGCAGGAGGCCCTGCTGGCCGCCGAGAACGGCGTGCTCCTGGAGATCACCACCCGCAAGGGCCACAGCCTGACCAACGGGCACGTGGCCGTGATGGCCCGCAAGACCGGCGCCGGGCTGGTGATCGACAACGACGCCCACGCCCCCGGCGACCTCGTCTCCGCCGAGATGCGGGCCATGATCGCCAAGGGCGCGGGCCTCACCAAGGACGAACACCTGCAGGCCGAACGCAACGCCGAGGCGCTGCTCTCCCGGGTGCTGGGGCTGCACGCCTAGCGGCTGCGGGGGGCGGGCACGACGCGAAGCCGGAAGGGAGTCCAGAGGGCCGAAGGCCCTTTGGCCGCCGGAGGCGCTCTTCCGGTATTGGATGCCAGTCGGAAAGGATTGCCTCCGGCGGGCAAAGGGAGTTCCTCCCTTTGCGATCCCTTTCCGCTTCGCATTCCAGCCCGGCAACACGCTCTGATCTTGTAATATTTTCGCGCTGTGACGCGTTGTCTCCGTGGGGAGCCGGGCCGGGCGGCGGAGCAC
>NZ_JAKZKW010000028.1 GCF_022808695.1 Fundidesulfovibrio soli | reverse complement strand
TGGCCTCTGCGCCGCCGAAACGCCGCTGTATTTGAAGAACATCGCCGCTTCGGCGGCGCAGAGGCCACAGCCGGACCCGACGCGGCTCACCGCGCCTGAAACGTGGCGACCAAACTAGGCATCCCTCCTGAGCAAAAAAGCGGACGCCCCCGCGAGGAGGCGTCCGCTTTCTCATTTCTTCCTGTGTTCCGTCCGGCTACTGGGCCACGATCTCCACCTTCAGCGAGCCGTTGTCGTCGTTGACCTCGATCTGCGGCGCGGCGGCCTTCCACTCCACGGCCACGGCCAGGCACTGCTCCGTGAGCCAGCCCACGTGGGCCTCCAGGGCCTCCTTCCAGACGCCATCGGCCTCGATGCCGAGCCTGATGCGCTGGTCGTAGGCCAGGTCCAGCTTCTTGCGCTGGTCCTGGATGAGGCGGTTGAGCGTCCGGGCCGCGCCCTCGCGCTTGAGTTCGGGGGTGATGGTCAGCACCAGGCCGGCGACAACGCCCTTGTCCGCGGCCACGCCCACGTCGCCGGAGAGGGCCTCCCAGGCCACGGTGTAGTGCGTGGGCTCCACGCGGGTCCCGGCGGCGCTGAGCGCGCCGTCCTCGCCCACGGCGTAGTCGCCTTTCTTCACGGCGGCCAGGGTGGGGCCGAAGGCTCCCTTGAGCAGGGGGCCGAGGGTCTTGGCGTCCAGCTGCACCACGCGGGCGGCGAAGGCGCTGGCGTCCTCGGGGTATTCCACGGCCTTGACGTTGACCTGCTCCTCGATGAGCGCGCGGTAGGGCTCCACGGCGGCCCTGTCCACGCCCGCCACCATGATAGAGGCCAGGGGCTGGCGCAGGTTGATGCGCACCTTCTCGCGCACGCTGCGCCCGCACTCGATGATGCGGCGCACGGTGTCGATCTCGCTGGTGAGTTTCTCGTCGTCGCGGGCGGGCTGGGCAGCGGGCCAGTCGGCCAGGTGCACGGAGGAGCCCACGAGGTGCGTGTGGATGTAATCCATGGCGAAGGGGATGAAGGGGGCGAAGATGCGCGAGGACTCCACCAGCACGGTGTAGAGCGTGTCGAAGGCTTGGCGCGCGTCGTCGGTGACCTCTTCGGTCCAGAAGCGGGGGCGGTTCAGGCGCACGTACCAGCCCGAGAGCGTCTCCACGAACTCCAGGATGGCCTGGTAGCAGCGGGGCAGGTCGTAGGCCTCGATGTGGCCCTCCACCGTTTTGCGCAGGCGCTCCAGCTCCGCCAGGATGTGCCTGTCGGGCAGGGCCGAGGCGGCCTCCAGCAGGGCGGGCTCGTAGCCCTTGGCCAGGGCCGCGTAGGAGGTGAAGAAGTGGAACACGTTCCAGTAGGGGATCAGGTAGCGGCGCACGGCCTCTTCCACGTCGCGCTCGGTGAAGCGCACGTCCTGCCCGCGCACCACCGGGGAGGAGAGCAGGTAGATGCGCAGGGCGTCGGAGCCGTGCTTGTCCACCACCTCCATGGGGTCGGGGAAGTTCTTGAGCCGCTTGGACATCTTGCGGCCGTCCTCCGCCAGGACCACGCCGTGGCAGATGGCGTTGGTGAAGGGGGTCTGGTTCTTGAGCAGCGCCCCTTCCACCAGCAGGGTGTAGAACCAGCCGCGCGTCTGCGCGATGTATTCCACGATGAAGCTGGCGGGGTAGTTGTCGTCGAACCACTGCTTGTTCTCGAAGGGGTAGTGGGCCTGGCCGTAGGGCATGGCCCCGGACTCGAACCAGCAGTCGAACACCTCGGGCACGCGCTGCATGGTGCCGGAGCAGCCTGAGGCCGAGCACTTCCAGTTCAGCTCGTCGCAGAAGGGGCGGTGCAGGTCCGTGATCTGGGTGCCGGTCTTGGCTTCCAGCTCCGCGATGGAGCCGGGCACCTCCACCGCGCCGCAGGTCTGACAGCGCCACACCGGGATGGGCGTGCCCCAGAACCTGTTGCGCGAGACGGACCAGTCGCGCGCGTCCGCGATCCAGTTCTTGAAGCGGCCCTGGCCGATGTGCGCGGGCACCCAGTTGATGTCCTCGTTGCAGCTGAGCAGGGCCTCGCGGTTCTGGGCCACGCGCACGTACCAGCTGGAGATGGCGCGGTAGATCAGGGGCTGGTCGCAGCGCCAGCAGTGCGGGTACTTGTGGCGGTAGTTCTCCTGGGCGAAGAGGGCGCCGGTCTCGCGCAGGCGGCGGGCGATGTGCTTGTTGGCCTCGAACACGCCCATGCCCTGCCAGTCGGGCGCGGCCTCGGTGAAGCGGCCCTGGTGGTCCACCGGGTCGAAGAGGTCGATGCCTTCGGAGGTGCAGAGGTTGTAGTCGTCCTCGCCGAAGGCGGGGGCCATGTGGACGATGCCCGTGCCCATGGAGGTGTCCACGAAGGGGCCTTCCAGGATCACGTGGGTGCGCTCCCCCTTGGCGTAGGGGAAGAGCGGCTCGTAGGCGCGCCCGATGAGCCCGGAGCCGGGGCGCTCCTCGACGATGCGCGGCTCCTCGGGCAGGAATTTCTTCATGGCCTCCATGCGGTCCTTGGCCAGCCAGACCAGGTCGCCCTCGGCCACTTCGACCAGGGCGTAGGCGATGTCCTTGTTGACGGCCAGGGCCAGGTTGGAGGGCAGGGTCCAGGGGGTGGTGGTCCACGCCAGGTAGGACCACTGCGGGTTCTCGCGGTCGCGCAGGCGCACGGTGATGGCCATGTCGTCGCGCTCGCGGAAGGAGTCGTCCAGGCCGGTCTCGAAGTTGGAGAGCGGCGTCATGCAGCGGTTGCAGTAGGCCACCACGCGCGGGCTCTCATAAACCAGGCCCTTGTTGAACATTTCGGAGAAGGCCCAGAGCACGCTCTCCATGAAGGTAAGGTCCATGGTCTTGTACTGGCGCGAGAAGTCCACCCAGCGGCCGATGCGGGTGATGACGCGCTCCCACTCGCCGGCGTAGCCCAGCACGATGTCGCGGCACTTCTGGTTGAACTTGTCGATGCCGTACTTCTGGATCTCGGCCTTGCCCGAGATGGCCAGGTGCTTCTCCACCTCGTACTCGATGGGCAGGCCGTGGCAGTCCCAGCCCCAGGTGCGGTCCACGAAGCGGCCGCGCATGGTGTGGTAACGGGGCACGGTGTCCTTGACGTAGGACGTCAGGATGTGGCCGTAGTGGGGCAGGCCCGTGGCGAAGGGCGGGCCGTCGTAGAAGACGTAGGGTTTGCCGGACTTGGTCCGGTCCATGGACTTCCAGAAGGTGCGGTCCTGCTGCCAGGAGGCGAGGACGTCCTCCTCCAGTTTGGGGAAGGATACGGACGACGGGGCTGGTTTCACGGTAGGCTCCGGGGAAGCTAAATTGAGAGGCCAGGACTTTTGATGAAAACAGCGGGCAAGTCAAGATTGGCGGGCGGCGCAGGCCCCGTGCGGGTCGCGCTGGGCCTGGACGCGGCCTGGACCCCGGCCAACCCCTGGGGCGCGGCCCTGGCCGTGGACGGCGGAGATGGCTGGCGGTTGGTGCTCGCCGCGCCGGACATGGCCGGGTTTCTGGCCGTACCCCGGGAGGGATGCGCGCCTGGAACAAGGGCGGGAGGCGGCTCAGAAGCCGCTCATGGAGTCGAGCATGGAGGTGCGTACGGAGCAGGCATAGGAGCTGGGGCCGGACCCGGAGAGGGGCCAGGCGCAGTGGGTGCGAGGATTCGCGCCGCCCAGGCCCCCGAGCCCAAGGCCCTGCTGGCGCGCTGCCGCGAACTGGCGGGCGTGGAGCCCCAGTGCGTGGCCGTGGACATGCCCATCGTGCCGCATGGGCGGGTGACGGGGCGCAGAGAGGCCGACAACGCCGTGTCCCGGGCCTTCGGGGGCCGCAAGTGCGCCACGCACAGCCCAACGCCGGAGCGCCCAGGCGTTCTGGGCGAGGATTTCAGCCAGGGCCTGGAGGGCCGAGGATATCGCGTCGCCGTGGCCGGATGCGCGCCCACGGGGCGCGACCTGCTGGAGGTCTACCCGCACCCGGCGCTGCTTGCGCTCACGGGGGAGCGGATTCGCCTGCCCTACAAGAGCTCGAAAACCGGGAAATACTGGCCGGACCTGCCGCGCGCGGAGCGGGTGGAGCGGCTGCTCGGCGTCTGGCGGGCCATCCGCGAGGCCCTGGCCGGGCGCATGGAGTTCGCCCCGGGCGTGCTGCCCCCGCCGGACGGAACGCGCCTCAAGGCGTATGAGGACATGCTCGACGCGGCGGTCTGCGCCTGGGTGGGGGCCTGCTACCTGGACGGAGCGGCCGTGGCTTACGGAGACGCGGGCTCAGCCGTGTGGGTTCCCGAGGGAATTTGACAAACCCCCTAAAGTTTTCCCCATCAAGACCGATAAGGAGCCGCAGGAAACCGGTATTGTATGGTTTCATCCAGGGAGGGGTGGGACATGAACATCAAAGCCATAGATCAGCCCAAGGATGCGGCGGTTGCGGCGGGGGATGCGGAGCGCGCTGCGGCGGCGTCCAGGCATCCCGAATCTACGAAGCATCAAGACGCTGCGGGCGTGCAGGCGAAGCAGGCCGTCCACGAGTGGGAGCCCGCCCAGGCGGGCCAGCAGCAGGCCGCGCAGCCCGACGCGAATCAGGTGATCTCCCAGGCCCAGAGCTACTTCAAGGACAAGGGCGTGAACCTGCACTTCAAGCTGCTGGAAGGCGGCAAGGACGTGCAGGTGGAGGTGATGGACAAGGACGAGCGCAAGGTGATCATGAAGATCCCCCGGGACGAGATCGTCAAGCTCTCGGAAGGGCTGCGCAAGATGGCCAAGGGCGTGCTGGACAAGGCCGTCTGAGCCCGCGCGGGTTACCACATTGCAAGAATGCGCTTTTAGAAGCCCGGAACCCTTGATGCGGGGCCGGGCTTTCTTTATCCATGCCGCATGAAAACGTTCACCCGCCTGATGGGCCTGGCCCTGACGCTGTGCCTGGCCCTGGCAGTTCCCGCCGCCGACGGCCTGGCCCAGGATTCCTCCACCAAGCCGCAGTCGCAGTCGCAGTCCCAGTCCAAATCCAAGTCGAAGTCCAAAGACTCCAAAGACGCAAAGGGCTCCAAAGACTCGAAGAAGTCCAAGAAGTCCGGCAAGTCCGAGGGCAAGTCCTCCAAGTCCCAGGACGCGGAGAAGCCTTCCAAGAAGAAGACCCCGTCCGGCGAGGGCTTCCGTGGCCTGGCCTGGGGCGCGCCGCTTTCCGCGCTCAAGGAGCCGGAGCTGCGCGAGGATAGCGGCAACCTGCGCTACTACACCGTTCCCGACGAGAACATGAACGTGCAGGGCGTTGTCGTGCGCGAGATCGTCTACGTCTTCTGCAAGGACAAGCTGGCGGGCGTGCTGACCCGCTACGACGGGCAGATAAACCATCTGACCCTGCTGGGCAGGCTCACCGACCTCCACGGCGCGCCCCTGGAGAGCCCCGAGAACCTGCAGGGGGACCGCTCCTGGCGCTTCGACGCCGGGGACGTCTCCGTCATGATGGAATATTCCACCAAGGCCTCCACCGGGGCCCTGGTCTGGTTCGCCAAGGAGCCTCTGGCCGCCTGCCAGCAGGCCGCCGCTCCTTAAGTTTCCTGCGGTATGGCGCCCGGGCTTACAGGACCGGGCGCCGGACCGGCCCGCCCAGGGCGTATTCCAGCCGGACCAAAGCCTCCTGCTCCTCCAGGAGCGCCCGGTTGTGCTCCAGCCGTATCTTCAAGAGCTCCAACTGGGCCTCCAGCGCGGTCAGTTCAGAGATCTGCATGGCCTGGGCGTACTTGCCCGCCCAGGCGGCGGCCCGTCCGGCCGGGGGCAGCACCCGCGCCGCCAGGGCCTCGGCCCGGGCCTTGGCCAAACCGGCATCCTCCAAAGCGCGCAGGGCCTCCTCCCGGGCTTCGGCCCCGGCCTCCTGCGCCAAACGCTCTGCCTGGCGCAGCCGGAAGGCCGCCTTGGCCCGCTGGGCCTGATTCTGGTCAAAGAGCGGCAGCTTGAGGGACGCGCCAGGCCCCATGGTCCGGTTGCCCTCGATGTCGTAGTCGTAGCCGGCACCCACCTCGAAATCCTTGAGCCACCGCACCTTCTCCAACTCCGCGCCGCTTCGGGCGGCCTGGATGGCGTATCGCGCGGCCTGGACCTTGAGATTATTGTCCTGGGCGTACCGGACGGCCTGGGCCGTTTCGGGCAGGGGGACCGGCTCTTCCGAAACCTGCCCCGCGATGTCGAATTCCTGGCCCTCGGCCAGGCCCATGACCCTGGACAGCCGGGCCTTGGCCACTCCGGCCCTTGCCCTGAGCCCGGCCACCTCCAGCTCGGCCCTGGCCGTGCCGGCCTCAAGCGCCGCCACCCGGGCGTCGTCGGCCAGGCCGAAACTCCGGTATTGCCGCGAAGAGGCGGAGAGCTTCCCGGCCTGGGCGGCCACGTCCGAGGCCAGCCCTTCGGCCCTGCGGGAATAGGCCAGCTCCAGCCAGGCCAGCCTGGCCTCGCGGGCGGCGGTCATGGCCTCATGACCCACCAGGAGCACCTCGCGCTCCAGCTCGGCCTGGGCCTTGGCCGTGCGGTCCTTGATCTCGGCCAGGTCCGAAATCGAAATTGCGGCCTGGGCCGCCAGGGAGCTGAGCGGCCCGCCGGAGAACATGGGGAAGCCGAACAGAACCGCGATGGAGGGGTTGCGGGGCAGCCCGGCCTGGACCACGTCGGCCTGGGCCGCGCCGATCTCCTCGAAGCGGGCCTGCACCCCGGGGTTGTTCACCAGGGCCAGGCGCACGGCGTCGCGCTGGGATACCCCGCGCGACAGGATGGCCAGGACCTCGGCCCGGACGACGGCCTCGTCCTCGGCGGTTCGCACCCAGAGGGGGCGCTGGTCGAGCCGGGCCTGGGCGATGTCGGAGACCTTGCCGAAGGCGCTGTCCGGGTGCACCCGGGCGCAGCCCCCGGCCGCCAGGAGACAGAGGCCCAGAAGACAAGGGAAGAGCGTTGCGCGCATGTTATTGTCCTCCCCCGTGTCCGCCGTGGTTCTTGTCAGGGGCGGCGGGCGCGGAGTGGGCCCCGTGCCCCATGTGGCCCTGGTCCGGTGGAGCGGCTGGCGCCGCCCCGTGGCCGTCCCGCACGTCGAAGAGCATGGTCATGCCGCCCATGGGCATGACGCCCATGGGCACAGGGGCGTGGGCGTTCACCACATGGTGCAGCTTGTGGCAGTGCATGTGCCAATACCCGGGGTTGGTGAAGCTGAACTCCACGTCGCGGACCGCTCCCGGCGGTACGTCAACGGTGTTGCCCGGCCACTGGGCCGACTCCGGTATGGGGCCGCCCTCTGTACCGGTGACCCGCCAGGTGACGCCGTGCAGGTGAATGGGGTGTGAATGCAGGTTGGAAAGGTTGGCGAAGCGCAGCCGGACCTTTTCCCCCACCACGGCGGTGAGCACCTCGGTGGAGGGGGCGGCCTTGCCGTTCATGGTGAACCAGTTGGGGTCCGTGGAGGTGACGTCCACGTATTCGTTGCCGGGCAGGAAGAACCACTCCTGCAGCAGGATGGCGATGTCGCGGGCCACGCGGCGGGAGCCGTCCGCCGGGTGGATGATGAAGAACCCGCCCAGGCCCATGCCCACCTGCTTCTTCTCGTTGAAGGAGGAGTGGTACATGAACGTGCCGGTCTGGTGGACGGTGAACTCGTAAGTGTAGGTCTCCCCGGGCATGATGGGCTTTTGGGTGAGTCCGCCCACGCCGTCCTGGCCGTTGGGCACTTCCAGGCCGTGCCAGTGGACGCTGGTGGGCTCGGGCAACTCGTTCTTCACCACGATGCGCACCCTGTCGCCCTGGACCACCTCGATGGCCGGGCCGGGCACGGAGCCGTTGAACCCCCAGATTTTCACCTTCTTGGGGATGTCCATGCCGTGCATGGCTCCCTTGGCCGTGTGCCAGCGCTCCCAGAGGGAGCCGGGCGCGGGCGGCCCGTCCAGGAGCAGGCGCTCCACGGGCTGGGCGGTCAGGCGGAACACCTTGACGCCGCCGTCCGTCTCGTGGCCCAGGGTGGGGATGTGCGGGGTGTACACCTGCCCGGTCCCCTTGCCGGTGAGCGGCGGGGGCGGAGTGAGGGCGATGGCGGGATTGCGCCAGGGAAAAAGCGGGCCGCCGTGCCCCGCATGCCCCTGCTTGCCCGCCTCCGCCCTGACGGCGGCCCCGAGCGGGGCCAGGGCCGCCAGGGCCAGGAACAGTCGGCGGCCGGGATTCCCCTGGACCGGCCCGGCCACACGGTTCATCAGCCGCTGCATGGAGTCCTTGAATCGGGACGCGATGGGTTCCTGCACACTTCCCCCTTGTGGCCGCCTGGATGAAAGCTGACCCGCGGACGGCGTCCCCGACGGGCCTTGCCTTGGCGCTGGCTCAAAGCCGTACCTGATGGGATGGGCCGCGCTCATGCCCGGGAACAGCCGGAAGAACGGATGCCCCCGTCCCGGCGATCCCTGGTCTTCCTCCGCATCCGTCATTCGGCAATTGCCAACAGCCACAGAGTAATCACTTTAAAATGATAAGCATCCGTTGAGCGCCCGAGTCAATTGGAAAGTTCCGCACGAAGGTGATGGCCGCCTGCCGGGAGGAAGCAGCATCGTGGCGGTCGATCAAGGGGGCGCTGCCCCTGCGGTTCAGGAGCCGGGGCTGGACACTATCAGGGTGTCCGGCCCCTGTTTTCGTATTGCGGGCGTCCCGCCTGCCGTGTTGCCTGTGCAGTGGGACGCAGTCCAACCGAACGGGGTCATGGACGGAACCTGCCGGGACAGCCGTCCGGTCTTTGATAATAAGTAGAATGAAAATGAGTGGTTGCGCCTTGGTGCTCGGTCAGGTATGATAGGGATGCTTAGAGCGTCGGACGGGACTATGCGCCACCCGCCCCTGCATCCGTGCGTCGCAGTCCCAGGCTGGGCGGCTTCCGCCCTTGTCCGCCCCGATCCGGCGCGGCGTCCCCCATTCACCCGATCTCCAAGGACCATAGCCATGCCCGTAACGAAGCGGTTCGCACTCCTGGTCGCCTTTCTCACAACCATCGCGTTCGTCCAGGCCTGCCCGGCCGGAGCCGCGGGCAGGTTCAACCAGTTCGTGGGCCTGGGCGACAGCACCCTCGACACCGGCTATTTCCGGTATACGACCTCGGGCAACGCCCAGGTGGACGCGCAACTGGCCGCGGCCATCAGGCGCGGGGCCCAGGGCGGCTTCGCCGGGCCCGGAGTCATGACCACCACCATGCTGGCGGGCAGGTTCGGGCAAAGCGCGGCCCCCATCGGCGGGGGCGGGACCAACTACGCCAACGGCAGCGCCTACACCGCGCTCCTGAGCGCCGCGCCCGGAGCCCCGGCCATCCCCGGCAACCTGCCCGGCAACGTGGCCACCACCCAGCAGATCGCCAACTACCTGGCCTCCATGGGCGGCGTGGCCAACCCCCACGCCCTGTACGTGGTCAACACCGGCAACAACGACCTGATATTCGTGCAGAACCAGAGCCCGGCCTGGATAGCGGCAAACCCCAATTTCCTGAGCGGCGTCGCGTCCGAACTGACTGCCAGCGTGGCCGCCCTGCAGGCTGCCGGGGCCAGGACCATCATCGTGCCCAACACCTTCTACACCTCGGCCCTGCTGGGCCCCGGCGGGGCGCTCCCCGAGGCCAACGCCGCGTCCTACGCCCGGGCCATCGATTACGGGAACACCAAGTGGGCGAAGCTGACGGCGGCAGGCGTGCGCTTCATTCCCGCCGACCTGACCAGCGTGTTCCGCTTCGTCTCCAGCTATCCGGCCCTGTTCGGGTTCACCCCGGCCTCGGTGCTGGCGGCCAACGCCCCCTCCCCGGTGGCCGCCCTGGTGACCTCCTGGGCCGACATCACGCCCGCCCAGATGCAGACCTACCTGTTCATCGACGGCAAGCACCTGACCACGGCGGGCCAGCAGATCGAGTCCGACTACGAGCAGAGCCTGCTCACGGCCCCGAGCCTGGTCTCCCTGCTGGCGGAGGGCCCGGTGCAGGGCGGTCTGGCGCGCGCGGCCACCATCCAGGGCCAGATCGATCCGGCGGGTCGGCAGCGCGGCCCCGGAGGCGTGAACGCCTGGCTGAGCGCCGGGGTGGGCTCCCTGTACCTGGGCAACGCCTCGGGCTTCCCCGATCTCCAGAGCACGCTGTTCACCGGCACCGTGGGCGTGGACTGGCAGGCCCCCTTCGGGCTGGTGCTGGGCACGGCCTTCACCGCCGGAACCCAGACGCAGAACTTCTCCATGGGCGGGGGGCATTTCGAGCAGAACGACCAGGCCGTGAGCCTCTACGCCGCCTACCAGGCCGGGCCGGTGTGGGCCAACGCCGTGGGCTCCTACGGGTTCCAGCAGGACAAGATCACCCGTCAGGTGAACCTGGGCCTGTTCACCGACACCAACACCGGCTCCACCACGGGTACGTCCCTGGCCCTGGCCCTGCGCGCGGGCGGCGACATCACCTGGGGGCCGCTCACCACAGGCCCGGTGGCCGGGCTGGTGCTGCAGCAGGTACGCGTCAAGGGATTCTCGGAGTCGGGCCTGAGCGGCGTCACGGCCCTCTCCTACGGGGAGCAGGTGCGCGATTCGGCCGTGAGCCAGCTCGGCTGGCGCGTGGCGGTGGAGGCGGGCAGGTGGCGGCCCTTCGTGGAGGCCAAGTGGAACCACGAGCTGGCGGACACCAGCCGCAGGATCAAGGCGGCGCTGACCTCGGCGGCGGCCGCGCCCTATTCCATGGACGCCGCGCCCGTGGGCACGGACTGGGGCAGCGCCTCGCTGGGCAGCTCCTTGAGGCTCACCGACAGGGTGCTTATGCGCGGCGTGGTCTCGACGCAGTTCTCCAACCCCAAGGCGGTTGGATTCGGCGGGGAGCTGAGCCTCTCCGTGAGCTTCTAGCGGGACGCCCGCGCAATCCGTCAGGATGGGCCGCCTGCGCACGGGCTGCTGAAATCATGCCCCGCGCCAGGGGGCGCGAAACCGGGCGGGCGCTGGGTCTCGGTGGCCGCGCAGTGGGCCATGAAGCCCTCGCACCGGCTTAGGAAATCATTCCCTGCGTTTTGGAAGCGCGAAACGCAGGTGCGGGGCCCGGAGGGCCGCTATTTTCCCGCGAAGGCCTGCCGGGCCATCTGGCCCAGGATCACGGCCCCGGCCTGGGCCACGTTGAGGGAGTCGAACTCCCCGGGCATGGGGATGAACAGGCTCTCGTCGCAGTGCTTTGCCACGCCCGGGCGCACGCCCTTCTCCTCGCCGCCCAGCACCAGAACCAGGGGGAAGCGCACCTGGGCCGTGAACACGTCCTTGCCTTCGGGGCCCGCTTCGGCCTTGTAGATCGTGTAGCCCTCCTGTGCGCATTCTTCCAGATCGCGCGAGAGGTTCACGCACTGGTGCACGGGGATGCGCTCGAGCGCGCCCGCCGAAGCCTTGGAGGCCGACCCGCCCAGGCGCGAGCCGTGGTGCTTGGGCACGATGAGCCCGCCGCCGCCCAGGGCCAGCAGGGTGCGGGCCAGGGTGCCCACGTTGCCGGGGTCCTGCACCTGGTCCAGCGCCAACACCACGGGAAGCGGCGCGTGGCGCGCCGACTCCAGAAGGGATTCCAGAGGCACGAAGGACTGACCGAATATGAATGCGGCGACGCCCTGCCTGCAGTCCGGCACGGTGCGCTCCAGAGCTTCCGCAGGCAGGAAGCGGAAGCGGATTCCCGCATCGCGGCAGAGGTTGGTCAGTTCCTTGATGTCCTGGCCTTGCAGCCCCTGGCGAATGAGCACCTGCTCCACGATGGCCGGTTCGCGCTGCACCAGTTCCAGCACGGGTTTGCGGCCCATGACCACGTTGTCCATTGTAGTTCCCGCCGTATTTGCGTTGCATGGCCGCGCCGTTGCGTAGGAGCACCGATGCGGCAAGGTATTGCACGCTGATTATTACAAAGAGTTAACAAAGGCCACCCATTGCTTTTTTTGCGTCCCTGGGCTAGTCGGGCCATCATCCAGAGAAGGCAGCCATAAGCCACTATGCCGGCACTTCCTTTTCCCGATCTCCCCCGCGTGGCCGTCCGCAGCCGAGGAAACCAAATGCGATCATCCGTCAAAGCACTGCTCATATTATGCCTGGTGCTGCTCCCCGCCTGCGCCAAGAAATACCAGGCCGACAACCAGGACATGAAGCCCAACCTGGACCCCGAACTCTCCCAGGACTTCCTGAAGATCAAGCGCCCCAGGCCCCTGACCGAGCAGGAGAAGAAGGCCCTGGCCTCCAAGACGGACATCCCCTTCAACCTGGACGTGCGCGAAACCGAAGACGTGCAGATGTTCCTGACCTACTTCACGCAGGAACGCCGCGAAACCATGCACCGCTGGCTGGAGCGCGCCGCGCCGCACCTGCCCTACATACGCGCCGTGCTCGCCACCTACAAGCTCCCGCCGGACATCATCGCCCTGCCTTTCATCGAGTCGGGCTACAACACCATGGCCTACTCCCCGGCCGGCGCGGGCGGCATGTGGCAGTTCATGCCCGCCACGGGCCGGCGCTTCAACCTCACCGTGGACTGGTGGGTGGACGAGCGCCGCAACCCCTACCTGGCCACCGTGGCGGCGGCGAAGTATCTCACCGAGCTCAACAACATGTTCAACGACTGGAACCTGGCCCTGGCAGCCTACAACTGCGGCGAGGGCAAGATGAGCCGGGTGATCAGCCAGTCGGGCCAGAACGACTTCTTCGACATCGCCAAGAACCCGAACCTGCTCAAGCAGGAGACGCGGCACTACGTGCCCAAGTTCCTGGCCGTGCTGAAGATCTTCAAGAACCTGGAAGCCCTGGGCTTCACCCCCGTGAAATGGGACGCCGGGCAGGTGCTGGAGGAGGTGGCGCTTCCGGGCGGCACGGACCTGGCCGCCCTGTCCGAGGCCTGCGGCATGAACTGGGAGGAGTTCCACAAGTACAACCCGGGCTTCCGCAGGCAGGTGAGCCCGCCGGACCGCGAGAGCCCCGGCTACGTGCCCGTGGAGAAGAAGCAGCTGGCGCTCAACTATCTGGCCAACCCCAGCTGCGTGGCCAACAGGGGCATACGCTCCTATCCCGTCACCGCCGCCGACACCTGGTGGAACGTCTCCAAGCGCACGGGCGTGCCCGTGGCGGCCCTGCGCCAGATGAACCCCTCCTGCGGCGACGCCCTGACCCCGGACCAGACCGTCTACGTTCCTCTGGACGGCTCCGCGCAGGACTCCGCCATGGCCGACCTGGACGAGAAGCCCGGCAAGGGGTCTGAAAGCCAGAAGGCGGTCGTGTACCGCTACAAGCGGGGCGACTCCCTGGCCTCCGTGGCCAGGCAGTACGGCGTGAGCAAGGCCGAGCTCATGCGGGCCAACGGCATCAAGAACGAGAAATACGTCTCCCTGGGCGCCAGCCTGACCATCCCCGGCAAGTTCGTGGCCGCAAGCCCCGCCGCCTGCCCCCCGCCGGCCGTGGCCGCGCAGCAGGGCGATCAGCCGCGCAGCGTGGAGCTGAAAAAGGGCCAGACCCTGCAGCAGGTGGCCCAGACCTACAAGGTGGACGTGAAGGCGCTCATGGCGGCCAACGGGCTCAGGTCCGAGAAGGACGCCAAGCCGGGCAGGAAGCTCGTGCTGCCGGTGTCCCTTGCGGCCGCGCCAGCGGCGGCCCCCGCTGCGGCTCAGACCCAGGCTTCGGCCCAGGGCAAGGGAGCCCCGGCGGCTCAGGCCGTCCCCGCGCAAGCCCCGGCTCAGGCCAAGGCAGCTCCGGCCGCAGCTCCGGCCAAGGCCGCACCGGCTCCCGCGCAAGCCCCTGCCCCGGCCAAGCCTGAGCCTAAGGCCCAGGCCGCCGCCGTTGCCGCCAACGCCAAGGGCCAGCCTGCCCCCGCGAAGCCCGCCGAGCAGAAGAAGCCCGCCGCCGGTGGCGCGCAGCTCTACAGCGTGGGCAACGGCGACACGGTCTGGAGCATCGCGCGCAAGTTCAAGGTGGACCCCCACGCCCTGCTGGCCTGGAACAACCTGGACAAGTCAGTGCAGCTCAAGCCGGGAGACAAGCTGACCATCAAGACGCAGTAGCGCCGGGCCACACCGCGAAGCATCATGAAGAAACCGCCGGAGGCGTACGCCTCAGGCGGTTCTTTCGTTGAGGCTTGCATCATACGCGGCCCGCCCCCGCGCGAAGCGGAACGGGGTTCCAAGGGGCGCAGCCCCTTGGCCGCCGGAGGCCCCCTCCAGCCTGATATCCCCAGCGCGGGCTCAGCCTCCCCCACGCGGATTTCCTGGGGCCTCTTGCTCCGGGGGGGCGTCCCGCTCTCCTTGCCAGCCGACCCCATGATCCAGCCGACCCCATGAGTCAGCCAACCTCATGATCCAGCCGACCTAGTGTGCTTCATGATCGCGGGCAGGGGCCGTTGGCCCTGGACAGGGGGGTGCAGTAGTGATCTTCCGGCGCTAGCCGTCGACGGGCTGGGCGGGCGTATCCAGCAGCAGCTGGTAGAAGGCCAGGTCCAGCCAGCGGCCGAACTTGAAGCCGACCTGTGGCAGGGTGCCCGCGTGCCTGAAGCCGAGCTTCTCGTGCAGGGCGATGCTCCCGGCGTTGGAAGCGTCGATGCCGCCGACCATGGCGTGCACGCCGTTCTGGCGGGCCGCCGCGATGAGCTCCCGCATCAGCGTGCGCCCGAGCCCCCGGCCGCGATGCTCCTTGTGCACGTATACGGAATGCTCCACGGTGTACTTGTAGGCGGGCCAGGCTCGAAACACGCCATAGCTGCCGAAGCCCAGCAGCGTCCCCGCTCCGTCCTCGACGCCGATCACCGGGAAGCCGCCGGTCCGCTTGGCCTCGAACCAGCCGGTCATGCTCTCCGGCGGCCGCGGCTCGTAGTCGTAGAGCGCGGTCGAATGCAGGATCGCCTCGTTGAATATCTCCAGGATGGCCCCGGCGTGGCGCTCGAAGGTGCAGCGCACCATGACCTGTTTGCTCATGAGGGCCTCATTGTCGTGAATGCGGGGGGCCGGGCGAGGTCCGCGCCTTACGCCTGCGGCTCGCCCGCCTCGGGCGGCAGCCCCATGCCGGGGCTCATGCGCTCCCCGCACCAGGTGGGCTCGTAGCCGCCCACCTCGGCCAGCTTGGCCTTGAAGCCCTCGTCGCCCATGACCTTGAGCAGGGCCTGCACGCGCGGCTCCTCCAGGCTGGCCAGGGGCATCACCAGGTCGTAGCGCTCGCGGGCCAGGGGCACGAAGCCGAGGCCCAGGGCCTTGGCCGCCGCGTACACGCCCAGGCCGCAGTCCGCGCCGCCGTTCTGCACGTTGGCGGCCACGCCCATGTGCGTGGTCTCCTCCTGGCTGTAGCCCTGCACCTGCGCGGGCGATAACCCCGCCAGCTTCAGGTGGTAGTCCAGCAGGATGCGCGTGCCCGCGCCGCGCTGGCGGTTGACGAAGCGCACGTCCTGCCGGGCCAGGTCGGCAACGCCCTGGATGTTCTTGGGGTTGCCGCGGGCCACGATGAGGCCCTGGTGCCGCACGGCCAGATTGATGACCGCCACCTCCCTGCCTGGCAGGTGCTTCTGGATGAAGGAAAAGTTGAAATCGCCCGTCTCGGTGTCCAGCAGGTGCGAGCCCGCCAGCAGGGCCGTGCCCTGGGCCAGGGCCGCCAGCCCGCCCAGGCTGCCCACGTGGCTGGAGGCCAGGCGCATGGGCGGGTCCTGGCGCATGAGCTCGTCGGCCAGCAGGTCCAGGGTCATGTCGTGGCTGCCCACCACCACCAGGGTGCGCTCCAGCTCGTCGGGGGAGACCAGCAGCTCGGCCCGGACCTCCTCGCCCCTGGCCAGTCCCTCCTTGTCGGGCGGGATCTGGGCCACGGCCTGGGCGCGCGTCAGGGTGGTGATGAGCCCGGCCCCGCGCGAGAGCGGCAGCGCGGAGTAGCCGTCGCCCACGCGGCCCACGGCCAGGCGCAGGAATTCGGTGAGGCCCGGGCGGGAGGGGGCGTCCTTGGCCAGGCGCACGGTCACGCTTTGGCGGCGTTGGGGTTCGCGGCGGGTGAGCCAGGCCACCAGCGGCCCGACCAGCTCCTCAAAGCAGACCACGGAGGAGACGGGATACCCCGGCGCGCCCACGATGAGCTTGCCGCGCGCCACGCCAAGCAGCGAGGGCTTGCCGGGCATGGCCTGGATGCCGTGCACGATGACCTCGCCGAAGCGCTCGATCACGGCGCGGGTGAAATCCTTGCTGCCCGCCGACGACCCGGCCACCAGGGTGACGATGTGGGCCGGGGTGTCCAGGGCGTCGTCCACCGCGCGGGAGAGGGCCTCCAGGCTGTCGGGCACGGGCGGGCGGCGGCGGGCGTCCACGCCCCAGCCCTGGGCCAGGGCGCAGAGCATCACGGAGTTGGACTCCACCACCTGGCCGGGGCCGGGCTCGGGCCTGGAGGTGTAGTCCAGCACCTCGTCCCCGGTGGGGATAACGGCCATGCGCACCTGCTCGTAGACGTCCACCTCCCACACCCCGCAGGAGAGCAGCGCCCCGATGTCGTAGGCCGAGAGCACCCTGCGCCGGGGCAGGATGAGTTCTGTGGCCACGATGTCCTCGCCGATGCGGCGCACGTGGGTCCAGGGGGCCACGGGGGCCTCCAACTGGGCCTTGCCGTCCTCGGTGAAGACCACGTGCTCGATCATGGCCACGGCGTCCATGCCCGGGGGCAGGGGGTGGCCGGTGTTGACCATGCCGAAGCCCTCGTCCGGCTCCAGGGTCACGGGGCTGCCCTCGCGGGCAGAGAAGGTGGTCTCTGCGCGAACGGCGATGCCGTCCATGGCCGCGCAGTGGTACGTGGGGGAGCTCAGCCGGGCCAGCACGGGCCGGGCCGTGACGCGGCCCAGGGCCTGGTCGGTGGGGACGGACTCCACGCCCACGAGCGTGTTGCGGTCCAGCGCGGCGCGCGTGCGGTCCAGTGCCTCGGCGATGGGCATTGTGCGCAGGTAGATGTTTCGCTTGGCGTTCATAGCAGCACCACCTGGTGGGTTGTCCCGGCCTCCAGGCCCTCCAGGTCCGCCGGGATGCGGACCAGCCCCTGGGCCTGAACCAGGGTTTTGACCAGCCCGGACTTGCCGAGCAGCGGATGGGCCTTGAGCCCGCCGTCGCCGGATTCCTCCAGGCGCACGCGCACGTAATCCTCCCGGCCCTGGCGCGAGGCCACGTTGCGGGCCAGCACGGCGCGCACCGAGGGCCTGGGCCGGGTGAAGGCGGCCTGATCCCCGGCCAGGTGGGCCAGGAAGGGGCAGCCGAAGACGAACATGACCACCTGGGCCGAGGCCACCTGCCCGGGCAAGCCCCACACGGCCTTGCCCCGCGAGCGCGCCAGGATGGTGGGCTTGCCGGGGCTCACGGCCAGGCCGTGCACCAGAAGCTCGGTGTCGGGCAGCAGGGAGAGGGCCTCCACAGTCAGGTCGCGCACGCCCACGGAGCTGCCGCCGGAGAGGAACACCGCGTCGGCCTTGTCCACGGCTTCGGCCAGGGCCGCGGCGATGGCCTCCAGGCTGTCGGGAACGATGCCCATGCGCAGGGGCTCGGCTCCGGCCTGCATGGCCATGGCGGCCAGGGCCGGGGCGTTGGCGTCGCGGATCTGGCCGGGTCGGGGGGTGGCGGATGGCGGGATGAGCTCGTCCCCGGTGGAGAGGATGGCCGCCACGGGCCGCCGCCCCACCGGAACCTCCAGGATGCCCAGCGCCGCCAGGAAGGCGATCTCGGAGGGGCGCAGCGGGATGCCGGGTTCCAGCGCGGTCTGCCCGGCGTGGGCGTCCTCCCCGGCGAGCATCATGTTCTCGCCCGGGGCCGAGGGCTTCCTGATCTCGATGGTGCCGCCGCCCAAGTCCGCCGTGTGCTCCACCATGACCACCGCGTCGGCGCCCGGGGGCAGGCTCGACCCTGTGACCACACGCACGCAGGTGCCGGGCTGGAGTTCCTCGGTGGAGACCTCGGTTATGTCCAGCTCGCCCGCCAGATCCAGGTAGGAGGGGTTGGTCTCGGTGGTGCCGAAGCAGTCGGCGGCGCGAACGGCGTAACCGTCCATGCCGGAGCGGGGCAGGGCGGGCAGATCCTCGCGGGAGGCGACCGGCGCGGCCAGATAGCGGCCCAGGCAGCCTTCAAGGGGCAGGGTCTCGGAGGTCAGGCGGGAGAACGTGGCCAGAACGCCCCGGAACTGCTCCGGGGAGATGAGTTCCAGAAAACCTTTTTCCATCGAATCTATCCGCCGATGGCCGTCATGGCCCTGGAGCAGACCGCCCGCTTGTGGCGCTCGTCCAGAAGTTTGTAGCCCATGGGTTTGCGGGCCAGGGCGCGCCTGAGCACCTCCAGCAGTTTGCCGTCGCTGGTCCTGGGGGAGCGCAGCAGGGGCCGCAGCCGGTATTCCTTGTCGGAGTAGAGGCAGGGCCTGAGCTTGCCGTCGCAGGTCAGGCGCAGGCGGTTGCAGCTCAGGCAATAGTGGCCGGAGAGGCCCGAGATGACGCCCAGCCTGCCCATGCCGCCCTCGATCTTCCACATGCGGGCCGGGCCGTGGCTGCCCTTGACCGGCGGGACGGGCGTGAGGTCCGCGAAGCGGCGGGCGCTCTCCAGGATGTCGGAGGCCGCCCAGAAGCGCGACTCGTCCCAGGTGGTGCCGCCGCCGATGGGCATGAACTCGATGAAGCGCATGTCCAGCGGGAGGGTGCGGGCCAGCTCGATGAAGCCGGGGAGCTCGTGGTCGTTGACGCCGCGCATGGCCACGGCGTTGACCTTCACCCGCAGCCCCGCCTCCAGGCTGGCCTCGATGGAGGCCCTGGCCTCGGCGTAGAGGTCCATGCCGGTGATGCGGTGGAAGCTCTCGCGGTCGAGCGTGTCGAGGGAGATGTTCACGGCGCGCAGCCCAAGGGAGGCCAGCATTTTCGCCTGCGGGCCCAGGAGCGTGCCGTTGGTGGTCAGGCGCACGTCCAGGCCCGGGGCGGCCTCCATCACCCGGGCCAGGAAGTCCGGGAAGCCGCGCCTGGCCAGGGGCTCGCCGCCGGTGAGGCGGATCTTGGTCAGGCCCAGCGGAGCGGCCAGGCGGATGACGCGCAGGTACTCCTCGTAGGAGAGCAGGTCCCTGTGGCTGAGTTGCTGAAAGTCGTGCACAGGCCTGCAGTAGACGCAGCGCAGATTGCACCTGTCCGTGACGCTGACCCGCAGATAGCTGACTTCGCGTCCGAAGCCGTCGGCCAGTTGCGGGGCTGGAGGGCTGGAATCACGATTCATGGTGAAAATGATATGCCATCATTGACACAAAGGGAAGGTCTCACCCCCCGTCAACCATGGGAATAAGTCGAATCTCCGCTCCGTCGCGCAGCGGGGTGTCCGGCCTGGCGGGGGTTCCGTCCTGCAGGGCGATCAGCTCGCCCGCATTGGCAATGCCCAGCCGGGCCAACAGCTCGCCCAGGGTCGCGCCCTCGGGCAGAGTCTCGGATTGGGCGGGCGCATGCCCGGAAGGGCGGGCGCGCCCCAATTGGCCCACCAATTCGACCGTGACCTTCATGGAGGCCTCCTCCCAGTTGCCACGGCCCCCCGGCAGCCGGAACAGCCGGGCGCCGTGGCCAGTCCAGATGCGGCAAGGCTGCCGAGCGAACCACTTTCCGATGCGCTTCCGGCGCTGTGGGTCGGACGTCCAGCAGGTGATTCCCGCGGAGCGCTACTTCGTCACCTCGTAGCCCTTGGCCTTCATGCACTCGTCCAGGACCTTCTGCAGGGCTTCCTCATGGTCCTTGGCGCCGGGCATGGCCGTGGCCACGGCGGCCCGTCCCCGGCATTCGTCGTAGTCGGCCTGGGCGGCGGAGCCCGGCTTGTTGGGGTTGACCACCTTGGGTTGGCCGGAGCAGCCCAACAGGAGTGCGGAAAGCGCTACGCAGACGAAAAGACGCATCGGAACCTCCACGGCTTGACAGTTCACCCCCACCATGACTAAACCCTAGTCCATGCGCAATACCCACGCCCACTGCAGCCAGTATTATTATTCCTACGGTGTCCGCTTTCGCGGGGCGTGGCGGAGCGAACTCCAGTAGGATCAACCCAAGCAGCGCTCTTTCCACAGGGCCGCGAACAAGACGTTCGCGGCCCTTTTTCGTGGCGCGGGCGTCATGGGCCGGGAAAGGCCAGGAGCAACCACCATGCACATCGGCAAAACCATCCGTCTCGAACGCATCATCAACCGCGACACCGGCAGGGCCATCATCGTGCCCCTGGACCACGGCGTCACGGTCGGCCCCATCGACGGCATCATCGACATGCGCGACACCGTGACCAAGATCGTTGAGGGCGGGGCCAACGCCGTGCTCATGCACAAGGGCGTGGTGCCCTGCGGCCACAGGGCGCGCGGGCGCGACATCGGGCTGATCGTCCACCTCTCGGCCTCCACCTCGCTCTCGCCCTTCCCCGGGGCCAAGACCCTGGTCTGCGAAGTGGAGGAGGCCATCCAACTGGGCGCTGACGCCGTGAGCGTGCATCTGAACCTGGGCGACGAGTCCGAGAGGGACATGCTGGCGGACATGGGGCGCATCAGCCGCGAGGCCGCGCGCTGGGGCATTCCGGTGCTGGCCATGGTCTACGGGCGCGGCCCCAAGATCAAGAACGAGTTCGACCCCGAGGTAGTGGCTCACTGCGCCCGCGTGGGCATGGAGCTGGGCGCGGACATGGTCAAGGTGCCCTACACCGGCGACCCCGAGAGCTTCGCCCGCGTGGTGGCCGGTGCGCGCGTGCCCGTGCTCATCGCGGGCGGGCCCAAGACGCCCACCACCAGGGACTTCCTGCGCATGGTGGCGGATTCCATCCAGGCGGGCGGTTCCGGCCTGTCGGTTGGCCGCAACATCTTCCAGCACAAGGACCCCACCCGCCTGCTGCAGGCCCTGGGCAAGATCGTGCACGACGGCGGCGACGTTGAGGACGCCCTGGCCGGGCTGGGGGAATAGTCAGCCCTCGTAACAACGCAGCGGCCAAAGGGCGATGCCCTTTGGCCGCTGAAAAATGTAGGGTTGTAGTCTCCTGCTCCGGCCTCGTGCGGGCCGAGCCGGACGCTGTATTTGAAGAACATCGCCCGGCTCGGCCCGCACGAGGCCAGAGCAGCAGACGGTGCGGTTCATCGCGGCAGGGTAGCCGGTCACTCTCGTCAGTTCTTTCTGGCCCAATGCTTCCCGGCGCGGCCTCGGGGGCCGGACTTCCCTGCGAAGCTCGTCCGCCTGGGGAGCGAAGCTATATGGGATTCAAAAGGGAGGAACTCCCTTTTGCCGCCGGAGGCCATCTCCGTCCCGTTACCACGCAGCCCAAAGAAGCCTCCGGAGTGCAAAGGGCCTTCCGCCCTCTGCACTCCCTTTCCGCTTCGCGACGAGCGCCGGCGCGTTATTCCCCCAGCAGCATGTCCAGCAGATCCTGGCGCTTGTCCTTGGGCAGGCGCGCCAGGAGCCTGTTGGCTCCCGAGAGCACGGCCAGGATGGCCGAAGTGACGATGTTGGGGCTCAATCCCACGCCGAAGGTGCTCCCGGTCACTCCGTCCAGGCTCACCTCCACGAAGGAGGCGGCCCTGGCGTCCGCTCCCACCCCAAGAGCCCGCTCCTCATAGGAGTGGATGCGCAGCGGCAGACCCAGCGCATGCACGGCCGCGTCCAGCGGGCCGTTGCCCTCGCCCATGGCGCAGACGGTGCGCTTGCCCGCGCCCACCTCCAGGCGGATGCCCTGGCGGCCGGGAACGTCCACCAACTGGTGCCCGGCGTAGAGGATGGGCTTGGTCTTCTCCAGGTATTCGCGGGCGAAGAGCTTCCAGAGCGTCTCGGGCGGTATCTCGCCGCCGTGGGTGTCGGCGTGGCGCTGCACCGCGGCCGCGAACTCCACCTGGAGCCTGCGCGGCATCACCAGCCCGTAGGTGGCCTCCATCACATAGGCCACGCCGCCCTTGCCGGACTGGCCGTTGACCCGCACGATGGCCTCGTAGCCGCGCCCCAGGTCCGCCGGGTCGATGGGCAGGTAGGGCACGTTCCAGAGCGACTCGGGCGTGCGCGCGGCGAAGCCCTTCTTGATGGCGTCCTGGTGGGAGCCGGAGAAGGCGGTGAACACCAGCTCGCCCGCGTAGGGGTGGCGCGGGTGGACGGGCAGGCGGGTGAGCTCCTCCATGGCGGCGGTCACCTCGGCCATGCGCCTGAAATCCAGCCCGGGCACGATGCCCTGGGTGTGCAGGTTGAGCGCCAGGGTCACCAAGTCGGCGTTGCCGGTGCGCTCGCCGTTGCCGAACAGGCAGCCCTCCACGCGCTCGGCCCCGGCCAGCTGGGCCAGTTCGGCGGCGGCCACGGCGCAGCCCCTGTCGTTGTGGGGATGCACTGAGATGACCACGCTGTCGCGCCTGGCCAGGTTGCGGTGCATCCACTCGATCTGGTCCGCATAGACGTTGGGCGTGGCCAGCTCCAGGGTGGCGGGCAGGTTGACGATCACCTTGTCCCCGGGGGTGGCGCCCCAGGCGGCGGTGACGTCGTCGCAGACGTCGCGGGCGAACTCCAGCTCCGTGCCGGAGAAGTTCTCGGGGGTGAACTCCAGGGTCCAGGCCGTGCCGGGCTGGGCGGCGGTGAGCTCGCGGGTCAGGAGCACGGCCTCCACGGCCATGCGGCGGACTTCGTCGGGCGTCTTCTGGAAGACCACCTCGCGGAACACCGGGGCCGTGGACACGTAGATGTGCACGATGGCCGAGCGCGCGCCCTCCAGCGATTCCACGGTGCGCCGGATCAGGTGCTCGCGGGCCTGGGTCAGCACGGAGATGGTCACGTCGCGGGGGATGTGCCCGCCCTCGATGAGGGTGCGCACGAAGTCGAAATCGGTCTGCGAGGCCGAGGGGAAGGCCACCTCGATCTCCTTGAAGCCGATGTCCACCAGGAGCTTGAACAGCTTGAGCTTGGAGGCGGTGTCCAGCGGATCGAACAGGGCCTGGTTGCCGTCGCGCAGGTCCGTGGAGAGCCACGTGGGGGCCTGGGTGATGGTCTTGTCCGGCCAGGTGCGGTCCTTGAGGGCCACGGCGGGGAAGGGGCGGTATTTCTCGATCATACGGGCGGTCTGCATGGATGACTCCGGGGTTTTCTGCGTTATCGGCGCGAAGCGGCACGGGGACAGCTGCGGTTCGGGCCTGATAGTCGGCGTCGGTCGATCATGGCGGACCTCCTGCATGGTCGATCATATGGACAATGCCGCTTGGCGGCTGGAGCGGGACGAAAACGGAATAAAGAGAAGAAAAAAACGATTATCAGACCGCCAGGGGCGGTAGCGAGAGGGCGGCGGGAGCCGCGAGGAAGCGGGGGCGGAGGGTCAGCGTCGTGAACATGGACTCACGATACGGACCCTCCGCCCCGCTGTCAACATTGCTGGTGATGGGAGGGGGTTACATGCCAAGCGCGGCGGGCCTGCGGCCGGCGAGGGCCTTGCCGCCCGCGCCGCCTTCGGCCTGGAGCTCCTCGATGAGGCGGGAGAGCACCTGGGCCTGGGCGGCCAGCTCGGCCACGGCCTGGGCGGACTGGCGCATGGCGTCGGACGTCTCGGAGGAGATGCGGCTGATGTCCTCCACTGAGTGGTTGATCTCCTCGCTGGCGGCGGACTGCTCCTCGGAGGCGGCGGCGATGGAGCGCACCTGGTCCGTGCTGCGGTCCACCAGGTCAACGATGGAGCGCAGGGCCTCGCCAGAGGCGCTTGCGATGGAGGTGGCCTTGCCCACAAGGGTCACGGTGCGCTCCACGCTTGCGATGTTGGAGCGGGTGCCGTCCTGGATGCCCCGGATGGCCTCGCCCACCTCCTTGGTGGCGGTCATGGTCTTCTCGGCCAGCTTGCGCACCTCGTCGGCCACCACCGCGAACCCCCTGCCCGCCTCGCCCGCGCGGGCCGCCTCGATTGCGGCGTTGAGGGCCAGCAGGTTGGTCTGGTCCGCGATGTCGGAGATCACGCCCATGATGCGCCCGATGGCTTCGGCCTGCGCACCCAGGCCGGTCATGTCGGCCTTGAGCTCCTCGGCCTGCTTGGCCACCATGCCGATCTCGCGCACCACCTCGTCCACGGCTTTGGCCCCCTCCTGGGCGCGGGCCTTGGCCCGCTCGGAGGTCTCGGCGGCCTGGGAGGCGTTGCGGGCCACCTCGAGAACGGTGGCGTTCATCTGCTCCATGGCGGTGGCGGTCTCGGCCACCCGTCCGGACTGCATCTCGGCCCCGCGCGTGGACTGCTCCACCTGGGCGGAAAGCTCCTCCGAAGCGGAGGAGATGACCTCGGCCACGTCCTCAAGCCTGCCCGCGGCCTGAAGCATGCCTTCGGCCTTGGCGCGCTCGGCCCTGGCGGTGGCCTCCTCGGCGGCGGCGGTGGCCTCCTGAGCGGCCTGGGCCTGCCTGGCGGCGTCCTCGGATTTCTGGTTGGCCTCGCCGATCTTCTCCTTCAGGGTGGAGACCATGCGGATGAGCACCGCGTAGACGCCGCCCTTGCCCTCAACGGGCTTGAAGGCCACGTCCAGGTTGCCCTCGGCCACTTCGGCGGCCACCTGGCCCAGATAGCCGGGGTCCTCCCCGAGCTGGCCGCGCACGTTGCGCGTGGTGAAGAAGGCCAGAGCCGCGCCCGCGCCCACGCAGAGCGCGATGGCCAGCAGCAGCTTGGCCCGGCCGCTGGAGTAGATTTCCAACGCCCTGGCCGCGCTTTCCTCGCCGCCCTTGGTGTTCATCTCTACCAGCGCATTCAGGAGCACCAGCGCATCCTGGATCTGTTTGGCCGATTCCCCCACGGCCACCTCGGCGGCCTTGGCCTGGTTGATCTCAGAGAGCTTGGCGATCTTCTCGTGCTGCGCAAGGTAGCTTTTCCAATGAACCATGAACTTTTCCAGCCCGGCCCGCTCCTCGGCCTGGTCCGGAGTGATGAGCTTGTCGTATTCCGCCAGCAGCTTCTCGGCCCTTTCCCGCGACTGCTTCATGCGCGCTTCGTAATCGCGCATCTGGGCGTCCCCGGTGGACATGATGTGCACCAGCTCGTAGCGGCGGAACTGCTGGACGGCCTCGTTGATCTGCCCCAGGCGGGTGATGCTCGGCAGCCAGTCTCCGGCGAGCAGGTCGGTTTCCGCGCGGATGGCCCCCATCTGGGCGATGGCGAACAGCCCCACCCCGGCCACCAGCAATACGACTATGCCGAATCCTCCGAACAGTTTGACCGACAACTTCATGGTACGACTCCTGAATGGTGTCAGACGGGAAAGTCTGGATCCGTCCATGGAAGAAGTTGAGCAGAAAATGACAACATGGTCAAATTGAGATTTGACGGCAAGCCGGCGGGCCTTTCTCGTGGCGGCCGCCCGTTCAGGGCAGCGGCACGGGCCGGAAGGGCTGGTGCAGATAGCGCTCCACGGCCTCGATCACGACCACGTCCGGCTTCTCAGCCTCGATGATCTGGGGCTGGAAGGTGTGCTCCCACAGGAAGACGCTGCGCTGGAAGCGCTGGGAGAGGAAGGGGATGGCCGCGCTTGAGAAGCTGTCCCGGAAGAAAACCGCCTTGGGCAGGGACTTGTCACCCGTTTCGAGCACCACCATGTCGCGCCCGGAGCGCATGGCCGGGTTGGGGTAGCCCGGAGGCCCGGCGGCGTGGGCCCGGGTGGGGGACAGGCGCTCCATCTCGATGTCGCGCTCGGTGAGGGTGTCGGTGAGCAGGAGCATGTCCGAGAGGTCGCCGCCGTGGGTCTCGAACTCCAGTGGGCGGTACTCCTCGTCGGCCAGGGGCGGCATGCCCGGGAAGCGCGCCCGCAGGGCCTCCACGATGGCCGCGCTGCCCCGGAACGCGCCCCAGCCGTTCCAGTGGGTGTCGGTCTTCCAGTATGCCCGGCGCACTTGGCCCGCGCTGATAAGTGCCGGGCGCAGGTCCAGGAAGGGCACTCCAGCCTCGCGCATGGCCTGGCCCAGCTGGTCCAGCCGGGTCACGGGGGAGAGCTTGTGCATGGCCGGGGGCATGAACTGTCCGTAGACGCTGGCCTTGTTGGGCGCGATCACCAGGAGCATGGGGATGCCGCGGGCCGCCAGCCAGTCTCGGCGGGCCTTCATCTCGGCCGTGAAGGCGTCCAGCTCCTCGCGGCTGAGCAGGTTCACGCCCAGCCAGTCCTCCAGGGCGGACTCCATGTTGAAGAACAGCCAGCCGTCGCGGCCCAGGATCACGTTCTTGGAGGGCGACTCCCTGAACAGGGCCAGCTTGATGCGGTTGGCCGCGCGGATCATGTCGTCGCGGAAGGGGAAGGTCTCCCCGTAGGACGTTGTCAGCTGCTTGGCGAAGGCCTTGAAGTCCTGCCCGGCCAGGGAGAGCGGCGGCAGCGGGGTCTTGAGGCGGTTCTCCACGGCCTTGGGGCCTTGGGAGACGCCCAGCAGGGTCAGCCCCTGGGGCAGGATCAGGGGCAGCAGGAGCAGGGCGACACTGGCGGCGGAGAGGATGCGTTTCATGGCGGCGGCTCAGAATTGGGCGTAGATGAAGGGGGCGTAGGTTCCGGCTGCCAGCTGCAGGAGCGCGGCGGCAAGCAGGACGGGGGCCGCGAGGCGGGCGCAGGCACCGGCCACGGCGGGGGAGAGCGCCTCCAGCCGGGCGGCCAGCCAGGGCAGCGCCGGGGCGCTGCCGATCAGGCCCACGGCCAGGGCCGCCATGTACTGCCGGTTCACGCGCACCATCCAGGTGTAGTCGAAGCCGCTCTGGTTGGCTCCGGCCAGGGCCGAGAAGTAGGCCAGGGCCTGGCTGAAGTCGGCGGCCCGGAAGAACACCCAGCCCAGGCAGACCACGGCCAGGGCGTAGGCGTGGCGCAGCGGGCGGGGGAGGGCGTCCAGCGCCTTGCCTATCCGGGTGCGCTCCAGGGCCAGGAACACCCCGTGCCACAGGCCCCAGACCACGAAGCTCCAGGATGCCCCGTGCCACAGGCCGCACAGCGCGAACACCGCGAGCAGGTTGCGCTGCACCTTCCAGGGGGCTACGCGCCCGCCGCCCAGGGGGATGTAGAGGTAGTCGCGGAACCAGCTGGAGAGCGTCATGTGCCAGCGCCGCCAGAACTCGCGCACGGACTGGCTGACGTAGGGATAATTGAAGTTCTCGGGCAGCTTGTAGCCGAACATGCGGCCCAGGCCCACGGCCATGTCGGTGTAGCCGGAGAAGTCGAAGTAGAGCTGCAGGGAGTAGCTCGCCAGGCCAAGCCAGGCCGTGCCCATGTCCAGGCGACCGGCGGGCTCGCCGAAGGCGGCGTCCGCCATGGGGCCGAGCGTCCCGGCCACGAGGGCCTTCTTGGCCAGGCCCACGGCCAGGCGGGCGAGCCCGGCGCGCAGGTCTTCCATAGTTGGGGCTGCGGGCCAGCCGCCCTCGGGGAACATGTCACGGTAGCGGGCGATGGGGCCGGCCGTGATCTTGGGGAAGAAGACCATGAACAGGCCGAAGCGCAGGGGGTTGGCCTCCGGAGCCTGCTGCCCGCGCGAGACGTCCATCAGATAGGCCACGGCCGAGAAGGTGAAGAAGGAGACGCCCAGCGGCATGCCCGCCGGGGCCATCCAGGCCGGGGCTGAAATGCCGAGCACCTGCGCGGTGAGGAACGAGAAATACTTGGCCCAGGCCAGCAGGAGCAGGTTGGCGCCCACCCCGGCGGCCAGCAGCGCCCGGCGCGCGCCGGAGCCGGGCTCGGCCTTGCCGATGGCCAGGCCCAGGAGCATGTTGCCAGCGGCGGAGAGGCACAGGAGCGGCAGGGAGGTTACGTCGGACAGGGCGTAGAACAGCAGGCTGGCGGCCAGCAGCAGCCCGCCCCGCAACCCGCCGGGGCAGAAGGCGAAAACGCCCAGCACGACGGGGAGCCACACCAGCAGGAACAAGGGTGAATCGACAGGCATGGGCAGCCATATCCTGAGCGGGCTGCGCAGGCAAGCCGTGGGTTCCCGAGAAGTTGCGGCGCGGCAGGCCGCGATTGCATTCACCCCCCCATGTTGCTACATCATGCAAAACAATCGACCGCAGGCCTCCATGCTCCCTTCCGACCAAAAGCAAAGCGCACCCGCCGACGGCGGCACCCAGGCCGCGCCCCCTCAGGGGGGGCGCGCGGCGAAGCCCAAACGCGCGGCAAAGACCTACAAGATAGGCCAGATCGCCGATCTGCTCGGGCTCAAGACCTTCGTGCTGCGCTTCTGGGAGACGGAGTTCCCCATGCTCCAGCCGGTGCGCACGCCCAAGGGCCAGCGGCTCTACACCGAGGAGCACCTGCGCCTGCTCAAGACCATCCAGCGCCTGATGCACACCGAGGGCATGACTCTTGAAGGTGCCAGGCGCAAGCTGGCCGAGCGCCAGCGCAAGAACGAGCTGCGCACCCTTGTGGAGCGCGAGCTCCGGGAGATCAGGGCGCTGCTGGCCCCAGAGGACGAAGTATGAGCCGTTTACGATATGTCGTGATTCTGCTGATGGCCGCCTGGATCGCCGCGGTGGCCTTCGCCAACACCCCCACCCCCGCCGGGGTGGTGGACGACCTCACCGGGCAGGCCGAGGCCGCCTCCGGGCAGGAGCCGCCGCGCAAGCTGGCCAAGGGCGCGCCCGTGTTCGCCCAGGACGTGGTGAGCACCCCCTCCGCCAAGGACAAGGCCCGCCTGCTGTTCTCCGACGGCTCGGCGCTCGAGATCGGGCCCGAGTCCAAGGTGGCGCTCAAGGAGTTCGCCTACGACGAGGCGGACAAGTCCAAGTCGCGCCAGAACATCGAGATGAGCAAGGGCGTGTTCCGCTTCGTCACCGGCAAGGTGGTGGCCCAGAATCCGGAAAACCTGAAGATCGCGAGCCCGCTCTCGGTCATCGGCATCCGCGGCACCACCACGGACCACTGGATACAGACCAAGCAGACCCTGGTGCTGGGCAAGCCCTCCACAGAGGTGCTGGCCGAGCTGCACGCCCTGCGCGAGACCTCCTCCGGCAAGGAGGTCACCGTGCAGACCGAGGAAGGGCTCATGGTGCTCAAGAAACCAGGCGACGTGGCCTGGGTGCGCCCCAAGCTGCCCGGCTCCGTGCGCCCGCTCACCGAGGGCGAGAAGGAGAGCTTCGGCACCTTCACCATCAAGCGCAAGAACTTCGACCCGGCCCCGCCCAGGCGCGGCCTGCCCGGCGGCGGGGGTTGAGAAGGGCGGCGAAGTAAGGGTAATAGGGAAGGAAGAGCTGTTGCCGGAGCGGGGCGCGGCCCCGCACCCCGCCAGGGGGATCATCCCCCTGGACCCCGCAACGGCTTCGCGGGAACAGGGGTTGATACGGGCCTGGAACGGGAATGCGCCTCACCGTGAAGACATGAGGAAACAATGATGAACATCTGGCTCGCCGTACTCGCCCTGCTGGTGGCCCTGCCCGGTCAGGCCCTGGCCTTCAGCTTCTCCGAGGAGGCCGGGAAGGACGCCGCCCAGCGGCAGGCCAAACAGGCCGAAATTTCGGCCCTGCTCTCCGAGCCGTGCCGCAAGAGCATCAAGGGCCAGACCATCGCCCTGCTCATCGCGGAGAAGCAGCAGGGCCTGATGAACGTGAACGCCTCCAACCAGGGCGTGCTCTTCGAGGCCCTCAACTCCAGGCTGCGCGGCATCGGGCTCTCCACCATCCCGCAGCAGGCCATCACCGCGCGCATCGCCCGCGCCGAGGCCGAGGCCATCCTGAACAACGACCCCGACGCCGCCCTGGCCGCCTCCAAGCGCCTGGGCGCGGCCTTCATCCTCAAGGGGATCATCTCCGCGCGCAGCGGTGCCAACAAGATGGTCAAGGCCAACGAGGTCAGCGTGGACATCGTGCTGACCCTCTCCGACGGCTCCGGGCGCACCGTCTCGCAGGTGCGGGCCTCGGGCCAGTCCTGGGCGGGAACCGACGTCACCGGCGCGGCCCTCTCCGTGCTGGACGACCAGGCCGACACCCTGGTGGCCAAGCTCTATTCCGACTTCTGCGCCAGGGGCAAGAAATGAGCCCCCGCACAGCAACACCACTTGAAAAGAGAACGCGCATGAACGCTCGCACACTTGTTTCGCTGCTGCTTATGCTCCTGCTTGGCGCGCTGCCCGCGCTGGCCCAGACGCCCAAGGCGCCCGCCCCGGCTCCGGCCCCAGCCGCCGCCCCGGCCCCCGAGGGCGGCAAGACCGTCACCGTCACGGCCGAGGGCCTGGCCGACCCCAACGCCGACACCTACAAGCGCGACAAGGGCCTGCTCCTGGACGACCTGCGCGCCGACGCCCGCCGCCAGGTGATCGAGAAGGCCGTGGGCTCCTACATGGAGACCTCCACCCTGATGCAGAACTACACCCTGGTGCACGACAAGGTGCTCTCGCGCTCCAAGGGCATCATCAAGCGCGTGGTCAAGGAGTCGCAGCCCTGGGTCGGGGAGGACGGCTTCGCCCACCTGATGATGACCGCCGAGGTCTACACCGGCGAGCTCAAGGACACCCTCTCCGAGATGGGCCGCCAGGAGCGCGTGAGCCTCATCAAGGACGCGGGCAACCCGCGCATCGCCGTGGCCATAAACATCCGCGACGCCGAGCGCGGCGTGGACATCAAGCCCGAACGCTCCGAAGTGGCGGAGAACATCCTCAAGGAGCGCATCAAGGGCTTCGGCTACCGGGTGTGGTCCACCGGGCAGGCTGGGCAGTCCGACTTCACCATCAGCGGCGAGGCCAAGTTCAAGACGGTCTCGGCCAAGCTGGCGGCCTCCGGGCTCACGCTCACCAAGTACGTGCTCACCTCCTGGAGCGTGAAGTGCGTGGACAACCACACCGGCGAGGAAATATACTTCAACAACAAGGTGCCCCAGAAGCAGAGCTGGCCCGACGAGGACCAGGCCATCAAGGAGATCGGCCAGTTGATCGGCGGGGAGTTCTCCAAGGAGTTCTTCGAGGAGCACCTCCAGGCCCCGGCCAAGACCTACCAGGTCAAGGTGCTGGGCCTGCCCAGCTACGACACGGCCCAACTGCTGCGCAAGGAGTTCATCGGCCTGCGGCCGGTGCTGGGCGTGGAGCTGCGCGACTTCGACCGCTCCGGGGCCTCGCTCTTCGAGATCGAGTTCGCTGGCGCGGGGGGCAACTTCAACCAGTTCATGCAGTCGGCCATCCTGGCCCCGCTGAACAAGAAGATGGGCGAGGAAGCCTTCACCCTGGAGAGCGCCTCCGGCGGGGCCGTCACCGTGGCCTACAAGAATGCCCGGGGGGTGAACATCGACGAGCGCCTGCGCACCGCGCCCCCGGCCGGGCTCAACCAGGCCGCGCCGCAGCGCCTGCGCGAAGTCGTGCAGACCGAAGAGACCAGGACCAAGCTGGCCCAGGCCGCGCCCGAGGTGGTCAAGGCCATGGATTCGCAGGATGCCAAGCCCGCCAGCGGGCTGGACGTGATGAAGAACTTCTAGACACCCAGGCAGATGTGCGACGCCTGACGGAGGAAAACGACCATGACCAACCGCGCCATTCTCGCTCTCGCCGCCCTGCTCGTTCTGGCCGCCCTGTTCGCGCTGCCGGGTTGTCAGTCCGCGTCCCAGTCGGCCAACAAGACCGCCGACCAGGCCATGTACCAGCCCGTGACCTACGCCAACCAGGGCAAGCCCGGCCCGCAGCTGGTGGTCATCCCCGGCGCGGTGAAGAGCATGAACGCCACCTTCGCCCAGAAGTACGGCCCCAACAACATCGCCGACTTCGCCGAGATCGAGCTGGGCAAGGACAACTTCCAGGTGCTCGAGCGCCAGGACCTGGGCTCCATGATCCAGGAGATCGAGGTGGCGGCCAACATGGGCGACGCCCAGACCCTCAAGAAGTTCAAGAAGGGCAAGTTCCAGGCCACCAACTGGCTGGTCCGCTTCGACGTTCTGCGCGCCGAGCCCGTGGCCGAGGAGTCCCGCAAGTTCGACGGCTCCTACCTGGGCGCCATCACCGGCTCCATCGTGGGCTCCACCACCAACAGCTGGGCCGCGGGCGTGGGCTCGGGCGCGGCCGTGGGCTCCGTGCACGCCAACGAGGCCGTGGGCATCTGGATCGTGGGCATGCGCTACAAGGTCATCGACGCCAACACCGGCGAGCAGAAGGCCACCGGATATTTCGAGGACAAGATGGAGATGGGCACCAAGGGCGGCGGCGCGCTGGGCGTCTCCTCCCAGTCCACCAAGATGGTCACCCTGGACACGCTGGTGCAGCGCCTGATCCAGCAGTGCGTGGCCGACATCGACAAGCTGAAGTAGGGAGCCCCCATGCGCACAGCACTCCTCCTGACGTTCACGCTCCTGGCCGCGCTCACGCTCGGCTGCGCCAGGAAGCCGCCTCCGGCCCCGCCGGAGCCCTCGGCCCAGGAGTATTTCGACTCCGGGCTGCGCGCCTACAAGATGGAGAACTACGCCCAGGCGGCGCAGAACTTCGAGATGGCCGCGTCCAAGAGCCCCAGCATGCAGGAAGCCTTGTACTACCTGGGCCTCTCCTGCTGGAGGATGAACCTGACGGCCAACGCCAGGAAGAGCTTCGTGGAGGTGCTCAACCTCAACCCCGGGCACCTCTACGCGCGTGAGTCCCTGGGCATCCTGCTCTACAGGGACGGCAACGTCGCCGAGGCCCAGCGTCAGCTGGAGGCCGCGCGCGGGCTGGGCTCCATCAACCCGGACGTGTATCTGGCCCTGGGGCGCGTCTACGCCGCCCAGGCCCGCTGCCCCGATGCCGCCGAGGCCCTGCAGCGGGGTCTCGCGGTGGACAGCTCCAACGCATCGCTGCGCGCCGAGCTGGCCAACGTGAAGAAGACCTGCGGCCGCGCCCCCAAGGGCAAGCCCAAGGCCCCGGCGACCCGCGCACCGGAGCCTCGGGCGAAGAAAGCCGCCAAGGCGGCGCCCGCCCCGGCCGCCCCTGCATCGAGCCTCACCGGCGGGGCCGCTCCCCTGACCCCGGGGCAGTTCTAGCATGAGACGCGCAGCCCTCCCCGCCGCCCTCCTTCTGGCGCTGCTGGCGGCCGCACCGGCGTCCGCCCAGGGCAACAAGGAGCTCATGGACGAACTGGTGCGCCAGAAGCAGAAGGCCAAGGACGAGGTGTTCCAGGAGCTCAAGCGCCAGGGACAGGTGCCCCAGAACGGCACCGTGACCTTCGAGGCAACGGTGAAGCGCAACCCCGTCAACCCGGAGGCCACCAGCGTCCGCATCGACTCCGTGACCGTGCAGGAGCGCCCCTCGGGCAACTTGCAGGGCAAGGCCCTGGATCCGGTGTTCGCCCCGCGCGACCCCTCCACCGGGGCCGTGGCCTCCCCCGGGCTCAAGGGCGGAGCCGCGCCTCTGCCCCAGGACAACGGAGCCCCCGGAAAGCAGCCCGAAGTCAAGGTGCGCGAGAGCGTCACCGTGGTGGACGGCGTGCCGCAGAACGGCGCGCCAAAGGCCAAGAAGGCCAAACCCAGGACCAAGAGCACCAGGAAATACACGAACTGACGATATCTCGTCAGCCTTTCCCCGCGCCGCCGCAGGCCTTCCCCTGCGGCGGCGCGGATACCGGAAGCCCGTCAAGGAGAACGCCCATGACCCGCACAGCGTCCGCAGCCCTCGCCGTAGCCCTCGTCCTCGCCCTGCTGACGGGCGGGCAGGCCTGGGCCCAGGGCAGCAAGCAGCTGATGAGCGAACGCATGGCCGTCCAGGACATGAAGCGCATGATCGTGGAGACCATCATCGGCTACAAGGTCCAGAGCCAGACCCAGTTCGGCCTCACCGAGCAGCCCAAGTACCAGGCCGACGCCAAGGCCCAGGCCGTCATCAAGGACATCCAGGTGGACCAGGTGGTCTACGACCGCCAGAAGGACATCGCCCTGGCCATCGGCTACATCGACCTCAACGGCGAGATCCAGAACGTGCTCGGCGAGCGCCTGGCCTTCAAGGACGTGCGCGTGGAAGGCTTCGGCTTCGGCACCACCACCGAGGCCTCGCGCCCGCCGCTCTTGGCCCTGCGCGCCGCCATGGTCAACGCCTACGACCTCATGGGCGCGGCCCTGCTGGGCGAGAAGCTCTCCTCCCGCACCGTGACCGAGAACTTCATCCTCTCCAAGGACTCCAACCGCTCGAAAGTGGCCGCCGCGGTCTACGGGGCCTACATCCCCAACCCGCGCGTGGATGACCCGCAGCGCGGATGGGGCTGGGACGAGAAGGGCATCGCCTTCGTCAAGCTGGAGATGGACGCCCGCAAGATCCGCGACCTCATGGGCAACGTCACCGAGATCAACTACGAGAACATCATCTCCGTCACCGGGCGCGGCGCGCAGGTGGACGAGGTGGCCAAGACGCCCCAGTCCATGCGCAAGCCCGCCGAGTTCAGGGACCTGGGTGTTCCCGGACAGCAGGCCCCGGCGGACCTGAACGGCAAGACCGGCCAGTAAGAGAAGATATGGACAAGAGGGGTGGAGCCAGGGGCTCCGCCCCTGGACCCCGCCGGGGGAAATGATTTCCCCCGGACCCCCTCGACGGCTTCGCGCCTGTCGGTAGTCACTGTGTAATATATTGCCGGGGTCCGGGGGGAGGCACTCCCCCCGGCGGGGTGCAGGGGCAGCGCCCCTGATTCCCTCCCCCTCTCCAAGTCTCCATGAAGCCAAATCCCAACATCCGCACCGTCAGCGCAGCCGAGGCCGGGCAGAAGCTCGTGCAATACCTGGGGCGCGTGCTCGGCGAGGACGCCCCCGGCTCGGTGCTCATGCGCTGGATCAGGACCGGACAGGTGCGCGTGGACGGCAAACGCGCCAAGCCCTTCGACCGCGTGGCCGAGGGCCAGAGCGTGCGCATCCCGCCCTTCGCCGAGCTGCGTCCCGTTGAGGAGCGGGCAGGGGCAGGCGCTCCGCTGGACCTGCCCGTGCTGGCCGAAACGCCCGACTGGCTGGTGATCGCCAAACCCGCAGGGCTGCCCGTGCACCCGGGCAGCGGCTGGACCGACTCCGTGCAGACCAGGCTCGCCCAGGCCTTCGCGGGCAGCGCCTTCGTGCCGACAATCGCGCACCGGCTGGACCGCGACACCTCCGGCGTGCTCCTGGCCGCGCGCACGCACCAGGCCCTGACCAGGGCTCACGCCATGCTGGCCGCGAGGGAGACGGACAAACGCTACCTGTGCTGGGTGCTGGGGGAATGGGGCCTTTCAGCCCTGCGCGAGCCGGTGGAAATGGCGGACAGGCTGGAGAAGGCCGGCGCGCCGGGGCGCGAGCGCATGGAGGCCGGGGAGGAGGGCAAGGAGGCCCGGCTGGTGGCCGTGCCCCTGCGCATCGAGGCGGACAGGGCGCTCCTGGAGGTGCGCCTGCTCACGGGCCGCACCCACCAGATCAGGGCGCAGCTGGCCTCGCGCGGGCACCCCATCGCCGGGGACGCCAAGTACGGCGGCGGCAAGCCGCCCATGCGCCTGCACGCCTGGAAGCTAACCATCGGGGAGGAGACGTTCGCCTGCCCGCCGCCCTGGAGCGGGCGGTGGGACGCAGGCCCCTTCCTCCCCTGAACAGGGCCGCCAGCCTCAGCTGATGGGCATGGGCACCACCACGGCCTTGGTCGAGTGCTTGACGCTGTAGTGGAAGGGCGGCTTCACGGGAAGGGTGAACGGCAACATGCCCGCGAACGGGTTCACCTTGCCGTAGAACCGCAGCGCCGCGGTGGCCTTGTAGCACTGGGCGTTCCAGTAATAGCTGGTGGAGTTGAAACTCTCCGTCTCCCCCGTGTGCTCATAGATGTTGTTGCCGGAGCGGACCATGTACCCGGTCAGCGCATAGAGCGCGTAGGCCTGGCCGGAGCAGTCGTCCGTCTTGTAGAAGAGGTAGACGTTCTGCAGGTTGTAGGTGGTCATGTCCAGTTCGAAGAACTTGCCGATCTTCTGATTGTAGAATCCCAGCGTATTGGGCGAGGTCACCATGCCCAGGTCCTGGTTGTTGGCGTCGTAGATCTCGATCTGGGCCAGGGACGCGCTCACCGTGGACAGGACGATGGCGACCGCGAGGAGAATGTTGCTTGCCGGGCGCATTATTCCGCTCCTTGGGGGTTTGGCAGGCTCCCCCATGTGCAGGGCTCGCCTGGTGCGATTCTTCTCAGTATAATTCCTAATATCGCATGGCGGAAAGCACAAGGCCGGATGTCGGATTTCCCGGAGTTTTGCGACGGCCGGTGAAGGGCGGGGCTAGTGGGGCATCACCCGCGCCCACAGGGCGGAGAGCGGCATGACGATGAACAGCGCCGGCAGCCAGTTGGCCACGGCCATGGATTTGATCTCGCAGATGCGGAAGCCCGTGGCCAGCATGATGACCCCGCCGCAGGCCGAGAAATCCGCCACCATGGCCGGGGTGGTCAGGGGCATGATCAAGGTGGAGGCCCCGAAAAGCGCGGCCTGGATGGCCAGTTGCGGAACGGCCAGGGCGGCCACCGCGTAGCCCAGCGACGCCGCGAAGATGGCCGAGGTGAACAGGTCCAGCACGGCCTTGACCAGCAGCAGGGTCGGGTCGCCGGTGATGCCCTCGTTCATGGAGCCGAACACGCTGGTGCCGCTGACGCAGAACAGCACCATGAGCGCCACGAAGCGCTCCAGGAAGTCCTCGTGGCTTATGCCTCCCTTGGGGGCCGGGGCCACCTTCTCCACCAGCTTGCGCAGCTTCCCGGCAAGGCTGCGGATGCCGCGCTCCAGGTGGACGAGCTCCCCGATGATGGCCCCCAGCACCAGGGCCAGCACCACGGGAGGCAGGGCGTTGACCTTGACGATCATGGCCACGCCGAGCGCCATGGAGCAGCAGCCGAACACGTGGGGCATCCTGTTGCGCAGGTTGGCGCTCATGCGCTCGCCCAGCGCGCCGCCGAACACGCTGCCTATCACCACGGAGACGCCGTTGACGTATGGTCCGAGCATGGTTCCCCCAACGATCACATTTTCGCAAAGACGCGCGCCCGGCATACTCCCGCAACAAGGAGGGGGCAAGCCCGCCCGCACCTGTACGATCACGCCTCCTGAATGAGCGCCATCCCGCGTTCGCGGAACGCACGCCCGTGCCTAAAATTCCGAAAGCTTCCTTTGAGGATGCAGGCGGCAACGGGAGGCCCGCGTCCGTCCGGGGGGGGCCTGACCAAGTTGTAAGCTAAAAATTTATCCCCAATGATGCCACGATCTTTGCAGAGTTAGGAACAGGATGCGAACACTCGAAGCGCCCCCGCGCGGCCCAAACCCTGTGGCTTTCCAGGCGATTTTGAATTAAGAATCCCGGCTGCGGCCATTCGGCCCTCGAACGACATCCAGCAGTATCATTTCCTTTTTTGAAGGAGTCTCCATGCCCGTCTCCAGCATCCCGGCGGACCTGCCCGAGCCCGGTTTGAACCAGAACGCCAAGGTCGTCCTCGCCAAGCGCTACCTGCGCAAAGGCCCCCAGGGCGAAGCCATAGAAACCGAGCAGGAGCTCTTCTGGCGCGTGGCCGATGCCATTGCGGGCCAGGAGACGCTGTTCGCCACGTCCTCCTGGAAGCCGGACGCGCTCGCCCGGGCCTTCTACGACCTGATGACCTCCTTCAAGTTCCTGCCCAACTCGCCCACTCTGATGAACGCGGGCACGGACCTGGGCCAGCTGGCGGCCTGCTTCGTGATCCCCGTGGGCGACTCCATGGACGAGATCTTCGACGCGGTGAAGCACGCGGCCCTGATCCACAAGTCCGGCGGCGGCACGGGCTTCTCCTTCTCGCGGCTGCGCCCGGTGAACTCCCGGGTGGGCTCCACGGGCGGCGTGGCCTCCGGCCCGGTGTCCTTCATGCGCATCTTCAACACCGCCACCGAGCAGGTGAAGCAGGGCGGCACGCGCCGTGGCGCCAACATGGGCATCCTGCGCGTGGACCACCCGGACATCCTCGAGTTCATCCGCTGCAAGGAGCGCGAGGGAGACCTCAACAACTTCAATATTTCCGTGGCACTCACCGAGGCCTTCATGCAGGCCGTGGAGGCCGACGAGGAGTACGACCTGGTGGCCCCGCACTCCAAGGAGGTCATCACCAGGCTCAAGGCCCGGGAGGTGTTCTCCCTGCTGGTGCAGAAGGCGTGGGAGTCGGGCGATCCGGGCATCATCTTCCTGGACCGCATCAACCGCGACAACCCCACCCCGGCCCTGGGCGAGATCGAGTCCACCAACCCCTGCGGCGAGCAGCCCCTGCTGCCCTACGAGGCATGCAACCTGGGCTCGGTGAACCTGGCCCTGATGAAGGCCGACACCCGCGACGGCGTGGACTGGGACGAGCTCAAGCGCGTCATCCACCTGGCCGTGCGCTTCCTGGACAACGTGATCGAGGCCTCGGTCTACCCGCTGGAGCGCATCAGCGACATGGTGCGCGCCAACCGCAAGATCGGCCTGGGCGTCATGGGCTTCGCGGACCTGCTCTATCAGCTGGAGATCCCCTACGACTCCCAGGAGGCCCTGCGCCTGGCCGAGAAGATCATGGACTTCATGCAGGACGAGTCCAAGGCCGCGTCCAAGGTCCTGGCCGAGGAGCGCGGCGCCTTCCCCAACTTCGAGGGCTCGGTCTACGCCCAGCACAAGCAGGGCCCCTTCCGCAACGCCACCACCACCACCATCGCGCCCACGGGCACGCTCTCCATCCTGGCGGGCTGCTCCTCGGGCATCGAGCCGCTGTTCGCGCTCTCCTTCGCGCGCCACGTGATGGACGGCGAGAAGCTGGTGGAGTCCAACCCCTACTTCGAGGCCGCGGTGAAGGCCGCCCAGTGCCACTCCCCCAAGCTCATGGAGGAGGTGGCCGCCAAGGGCTCCATCAAGCACATCGACTACATCCCCGAAGAGCTGCGCCGCACCTTCGTCACGGCCATGGACATCGAGCCCGTGTGGCACCTGAAGATGCAGGCCGCCTTCCAGAAGTACACTGACAACGCCGTCTCCAAGACCGTGAACCTGCCCAACTCCGCCGTGCAGGACGACATCTGGCGCATCTACTGGCTGGCCTACGAACTGGGCTGCAAGGGCGTCACCGTGTATCGCGACGGCTGCAAGTCCGCCCAGGTGCTCTGCACCGGCGACGGCTCCAAGAAGGAGAAGGCCGACGACCGCCAGGAGTCCAAGGTGCGCAACCGGCCGGACGTGGTCTACGGCTTCACCCAGAAGGTCAAGACCGGCTACGGCGACCTCTACCTCACCGTGAACGAGGTGGACGGCAAACCCTTCGAGGTGTTCGCCACCATCGGCAAGTCCGGCCGCTCCATCACGGCCAAGGCCGAGGCCATCGGCAGGCTCGTCTCCCTGGCTCTGCGCTCAGGCGTGGACGTGGCCGACGTGGTGGGCCAGCTCAAGGGCATCGGCGGCGAGAACCCGGTGTTCCAGAAGAAGGGGCTGCTGCTCTCCCTGCCGGACTCCGTGGCCTGGGTGCTTGAGCGCCGCTACATGCAGGGCCGCACCATGGGCGACGGCGTGAAGTCCCTGACCACGCCCACCTGCCCTGACTGCGACCACGAGCTGACCTTCGAGGAAGGCTGCTACGTGTGCAAGGCCTGCGGCTTCACCAAGTGCGGCTAGTGTCGCGTCCTTGAAAAACATGCATATGTTTTGCAAGGGAAAGAGTAATTATTTCAATTATTTTTCGGACGTTACACTAGGCCGCCGGGGGCAGGGATGATTTCGGCCGTGCACCTTTCGCACGCCTTCGGCGGGCACAAGGCGCTCCAGGCCGTGAGCTTCCGGGTCCACAAGGGGGAGTTCGCCTTCCTCACGGGCCGCTCCGGGGCGGGCAAGACCACGCTTCTGCGCATCCTGCACGGGCAGCTGCCCCTGCAGGCAGGCAAGGCGCGAATCGCGGGGTACGACCTTGCGGCGCTTACGCGCTGCAGACTGCCCCTGCTGCGCCGCGACGTGGCCGTGGTCTTCCAGGACTTCAAGATACTTCCCGACCGCACCGTGGCCGAGAACGTGCGCCTGCCCCTGGAGGTCTGCGGCCTGCCCGAGGGGCAGATCGCCCGCCGGGTGGACTCCGTGCTGGCCGCCCTGGAGCTTGAGCGCGCGGCTGGCCTGCCCTGCGCGGTGCTCTCCGGCGGCGAGCAGCAGCGCGTGGCCATCGCCCGGGCCATGGTGGCCGGGCCCAAGGTCATCCTGGCGGACGAGCCCACCGGCAACCTGGACCGCGACATGGCCCTGCGCCTCATGGACGTGTTCAAGCAGTTCCACGCCCACGGCGTGACCATCCTCATGGCCACCCACAACCACGACATCGTCGCAGCCACCCCGCAGGCCCGCGTGCTCAATCTTGAGGCCGGTTTCCTGGGGCAATCCGGCGGCGCCCACCCCGGCGAGGGTGCGGCGTGATCCTTCTGCGCCGGGCGCTGGCGCGTGCCTTCCTGCAGATCGGCGGAGCCCCCGGGCTGCACCTCATGGCCGCGCTGGCGCTGGCCCTGGCCTGCTTCCTGGCCGGGGGGCTGGGGCTGTTCCTGGCCAACCTGGAGGGCAACCTGCTCGAAAAGCACGGGCACGCTCAATTCCGCATCTACTGGAAACCGGGGACCGGCCTGGCCGAGGTGCGCCGCCAGTGGGAGCTGATCCGGGCCATGCCCGGCGTGGACGAACTCACCGGGCTCACCCCGGAGGAGTCGCTGGAGAGCCTGCGCTCCACCCTGGACGAGGGCTACGATTTTCCCCGCGCGGGCGGGTCCGCCCCCCTGCCGCCCAAGGCCTTGGCCTCGTTCGCGGTGCGCGCAGCGGACACAGCCCCCGCGCTGGAGCTGCTGGAGCGGCTCAAGGCCCTGCCCGGCGTGGAGCGGGTGCGCATCGCCCCCGCGCAGTTGGACGTGGCACAGGCCCTGCGCAGCCTCTCGGCCGCTGCGTTGTGGCCGCTGGCGGGGGCGCTGGCCCTGGCGGTCGCCCTGGTGGCGTATCTTTCCGCCAGGCTGTGCTTGGAGGGCCGCAGGGCCGAAGTGGAGCTGATGCGCCTGGTGGGCGCGAAGGAATGGTTCGTGCGCCTGCCCTGGGTGGTGAGCGCGGCGCTGACGGGCCTGGCGGGGTCCCTGCTGGGGCTGGCGGCGCTGGCGGCCCTGCGCCTGGTCCTGGCCGGGCGGCTCCACGGCCCCCCTCTGTGGATCAGGCTCGCGCCCATGCCCCTGGAGGAGATGGCCGCCATGGTGGCCCTGGCGGCGTGCATGGCCGCCCTGGGCGGGCTGTTGGCGGCCAGGAGGTAGCTTCAGCCCTTCCCGGTAGTCTCCGCGAAGCGGAAGCAGCTTTCCAGGTGGTCGTTGACCAGCCCGGCCGACTGCAAATAGGCGTAGACGCTCACCGGCCCCACGAACTTGAACCCCTTGGCCTTCATGTCCTTGCTGACTTTCTCGGCCAGGGGCGTCACGGCGGGCACCTGGGACATCTCCTTCCAGGCGTTGACCACGGGACGCCCGTCCACGAATCCCCAGAAATAATCGGCGAAGCTGCCGTGGCTGGCCTGGACCTTCATGAAGGCCCTGGCATTGACCGGTGCGGCCTCCACCTTGAGGCGGTTGCGGATGATGCCGGCGTCGGCCATCAGCCGCTCCATGTCCGCCTTGCTGTAGCCCGCCACCACCTGGGGGGCGAATCCCTGGAAGGCCTGGCGGAAGCCCTCCCGGCGCTTGAGGATGGTCAGCCAGGAGAGCCCGGCCTGGAAGCCCTCCAGTATCAGCAGTTCGAAGAGAACCCGGTCGTCGCGCAGGGGCGCGCCCCACTCTGCGTCATGGTATTCGAGCAGCAGCGGATGCCCCAGGCTCCAGGGGCAGCGCGGCCTGCCGTCGGGACCGGGGACGGCGCTCACGCAGGCTCCGAGGCGGTCAGATAGATCTCCATCTTTTCCGAGAAAAGATAGAGGCAGTCCACCATGAAGGCGTACTCGGGGCACTCCTGGCGCCAGAGGGCCATGATGTCCTTCAGTTCCGCGCGGGCCTGGCGCACCTCTTCCGGGGTGTCGGCGTTGTTGATGCGGGCCAGCAGCTCCAGATACTCGTCAGAGCCGAAGGCCGTGAGCACGGCATGGCTGACGCGTTCCTTGTCCAGATCGTCCCAGACGCCTTTCATCGCTTGGTCTCCAGTGGTGGTTTGGCCCGCCCGCCCGGGAAGGTGCGCGGACCCATGCAGCGCGCCATATACGCAGCCCGGACGATTTGGTAAAGCTGCCAGGCAGGAGAGGTCCATGCGCCCCAGCACGATCTTCAGCGTCATCACGCCCAGCCGGGGCGACAGGCCCCTGGCCCTGGAGCAGGCCGGGCGCAGCCTTGAGGCCGCGACGCGCCACGCGGAGGCCCTGGGGCTGCTTGCACCTGGCCAGGTGGAGTGGCTGGTGGGCTTCGACGGGCTCAAGGGCCTCCGCCCGCATGTGGACCTGCCCGCGCGCTTCGTTGATTTCCCCAAATACGGCGATTTCGGGCACCGCATCCGCGACAACCTGCTGCCTCTGGCCAAAGGCTCGCACCTGCTCTTCCTGGACGACGACAACGCCTTCACGGAATCGGCACTGGCCAGCTACATGCCGCACTTGGAACACGAGCTGATCGTGGCCAGGATCGACGTGAGCCGCGCCTTCCCGGACGTGGGCCTGCTGCCGCGTCCGGGGCCGGACAGCCAGGTGCTCAGGCAGTGCAACGTTGACACCCTGTGCGTGTGCGTGGCGCGCGATCTGGCGCTGACGCGCGGGCGCGGCTGGACGTCGGAGGGCGGCTATCAGGCGGACTTCGTGAACATCCGGCGCTACTGGAGACGTGCTCGTTCGGTAAAGGTGATCGAGGACGTGGTGGGTGTGTACGACGCGGGGCGCGGGTTGGATGCGGCGGGCGTGAGCGAAAGGCAGGCCCTGCTGGAACCGGGGGATTGAACCGGACGGGTTTTAGGGGTTGTAGTCGGCGTCCCTGGCCCACAGGCGGCACGGCCCCAGGATATATTTGAAGAATATCCTGG
>NZ_JAKZKW010000027.1 GCF_022808695.1 Fundidesulfovibrio soli | reverse complement strand
GGGCCGGACCTGGACAACCGGCAGGCCTCCGGCGGCCAAGGGGTTGTGCCCCTTGGAACCCCGATCGGCTTCGCGTTCTATGCGGGTTTGTTTTGGACGAGCTTGTCGCGCAGGCGCAGCGCCGGGAACAACCGCATCCACAAGGCCACCACCACCAGCGTCCCGATTCCCCCCAGCACCACCGACCCCACCGCGCCGAACAGGGCCGCCGTCACGCCGGACTCGAACTCGCCCAACTGGTTCGAAGTGCCGATGAAGATGGAGTTCACCGCGCTGACCCGGCCGCGCAGCTCGTCTGGCGTCTCGAGCTGCACCAGGGTGGAGCGGATCACCACGCTGACCATGTCGCTGGCCCCCAGGCAGGCCAGGGCCGCAAGCGACAGCGGGAACGAGGTGGAAAGCCCGAACACCACCGTGGAGACGCCGAACACGGCCACGGCCCCGAACATCTTGTGCCCCACGCGCCGGGTGAGCGGCACCCGGGCCAGGAACAGCGACATGGAGAGCGCCCCCACGGCAGGGGCCGCGCGCAGCATGCCCAGGCCCCAGGGGCCGGAGTGCAGGATGTCCTTGGCGTAGACGGGCAGCAGGGCCGTGGCCCCGCCCAGCAGCACGGAGAAGAGGTCCAGGGAGATGGCCCCCAGGATCTCGGGGCGGGAGCGGATGTAGGAGATGCCCCCCAGCACCGAGCGCAGGGTGGGCGGCTCTCGGCGGGCCTGGGGGGCCTGCCGGGGGATGGAGAACATGGCGGCCGAGCCCAGCACGAAGCACACGGCGCACACGCCGTACACCGCCTGGGGGCCAGCCAGGTAGAGCGCCCCGCCCAGGGCCGGGCCTACGATCACCGCGCTCTGCCAGCCCGAGGCGCTCACGGCCAGCATGCGCGGCAGCATGGCCGTTTCGGCCAGGCCCGGCAGCAGGGCCTGCATGGTGGGCATCTCGAAGGAGCGGGCCGCGCCGATGGCGAAGGCGCAGGCGTAGATGGCGTGCTGGTCCACCAGCCCGGCCAAGCTCCCGGCGGCAAGGATCGCGGCCAGCAGCCCCTGGGCCGCCTGGCAGACGAAGACGATGCGCCTGCGCTCCATGTGGTCGGCCGCGTGCCCCACCACCAGGGTCAAAGCCAGCTGCGGCAGGAACTGGGCCAGGCCCACCAGGCCCAGGCTGAGCGCGCTGCCTGTGAGCTCGTACATCTGCCAGCCCACGGCCACGGTCATCATCTGGTAGGCGAAGCCCGAGGCCACGCGGGAGAGCCAGAAGCGCTTGAAGGAAGGGTTGGAGAAAACCGGCGTCTGCATGGCGAAGCCCCCTAAGGTCGAGGGGCTTGCGATGGCTCATTCCCCCGGAGAGGTCAACCCCGGCGGCGGGGCGATCTCCACGCGGTTCCGCCCTGATGCTTTGGCCCTGTAGAGGGCGTCGTCAGCGCGGCGCAGCAAGCTGGCCACGTCGTCCCCGGGGTGGTAGGCGGCCACGCCGAAGCTGGCCGTCACCTGCTCCACAGGGGGAAGGGGCTGGCAGGCCAGCACCGAGCGCAGGCGGGATGCCAGCTCGGCAGCGGTCTCCAGCCCGGTTTCTGGGCACAGCAGCAGGAACTCCTCCCCGCCCCAGCGGCCCACCATGTCCATCTCGCGCACGTTGGCCGAGAGGGTGTCCGCCACCTGCACCAGCACGCTGTCGCCCACCAGGTGCCCGAAGGTGTCGTTGACGGTCTTGAAGGAGTCCACATCCAGCAGGATGACGGAGAACTGGGTGGCGTAGCGCTTCGCCCGCAGCACCTCGGCCTGGAAGGCCTCGTCGAGCTTGTGGCGGTTGTGCAGCCGGGTCAGGCGGTCGGTCTGCAGGAGCACCTCCAGGGCGCGGTTCTTGTCGTCGAGCTCCTGGTTCTTGAGGTCCAGCAGGGTGTAGGCCTCGTTGAGGCGGTTCTTGGCCCGGACGAACTCGATGTGGTTCTTGACCCTGGCCAGCACGATGGGCGGGCTGAAGGGCTTGGTGATGTAGTCTATGGCCCCCAGGCTCAGGCCCTCCAGCTCGTTGGTCTCGTCGCTCTGGGCGGTGAGGAACACCACGGGGATGGCGCGCGTGGCCGGGTTGGCCTTGAGCCTGCGGCAGACCTCGTAGCCGTCCATCTCCGGCATGGAGATGTCCAGCAGCACCAGGTCGGGCGGAGAGGATTCCGCAAGGGCCAGGGCCATGTGCCCGTCGGTGGCGAAGCTCACCGCGTAGCTGTTCTTGAGGAGCTCCCGCAGCAGCTTGATGTTTAATGGCATGTCGTCGACGACGAGCACGCGGGGCCTGTTGGTGACTGCTGCCATACGATGCCTTCAATCGGACTGGAGTTCGGTCTCCAGTTCCTGCAACACCGCGAGGGCGGTTTCGTAGTCCAGTTGGGAGAGGCGGGCTTCCAGTTCGTCGAGCAGGGAGGCGTGCAGTCCGGCCGAGGCGGCCCGCAGCTGCGCCAGCGTGTCCGCCGCGTCCATGTCGTGGGCCTGGAGCTGGGCGCGCAAGCCGTGCGCCAGGGCGGCCAGCGCAAGCTTGTCCGCCGCTGTGCGCGCGTGGCCGCCGGGTGCAGCCGTGGCGGGCCGGACTCCGGGCAGGGCGTCGAGCCCCTGTAGCACGGTCTGGAGGGCATGCAGCAGGCGGTCGATGAGCGGCTGCAGGTCCCGGTTGGTGCCTTCCTTCAGTGCGTGCTCAAGAGGCTGGATGGCCTCGCGCACCTCGTTCGCAGCCATGTTCGCGGCAACGCCCTTCATGGCGTGGAGCAGTCCCGGCAGCTCGTCCGGCCTTTCCCGGAGCGCCCGGCGGAGTTTGTCCGGGAAGGCGCGGGCCTGGGCCGCGAAGCCTGAGAGCAGTTCCAGGTACGTTTTCGAGTTGCCCATGACCCTCGCCAGGCCGGTCTGCATGTCGATTCCCGGCAGGGAGTCAGGCAGTGCCGGAGGCGCGGGGGGCTGGTCCTGCCCCTGGGGCGGAGCGTCGGAGGCCGCACCCATGCGGCCGTTTCGGCGCGGCATCCAGCGCAGCAGGGCGGCGAACAGCTCAGACGGGTCGATGGGCTTGCCCAAATGGTCGTCCATGCCCGCATCCAGGCAACGCTGGCGGTCGCCGGTCATGGCGTGGGCGGTCATGGCCACGATGGGCAGGTTCTTGAGGCGCTCCACGGCGCGGATGGCAGCCGTGGCCTGGAAACCGTCCATTCCCGGCATCTGGATGTCCATGAGCACCAGGTCGAAGGGCTGGGCCAGAGCCTTGGCGATCCCTTCGGAGCCGTTGGTAGCGACTTCCGTCACAACGCCGGCGTGATGGAGCAATTCCACGGAGACCTGCTGGTTGAGGGGGTTGTCCTCCACCACGAGCACCCGGGCCCCGCGCAGATCTTCGAGCCGGGTGAGGTCCACCCCTTCCGGGGGGGCCGGGGTGTCAGGCGAGCCCTCGCCATCTGGGCTGACGGGGCGCCCCAGGACTTTCAGCACGGCATCGAACAGGCTGGACTGGGTGAAGGGCTTGGTCAGCACCATGTCCACGCCGGAGCCGGAGGCCTCGGACATGAGGCCCATGCGGCTGTAGGCGGTGAGCATGAGCAGCGCGGGCTGTTTCTGGATGCGCAGGCTGCCGCGTATGCGCCGGGCCAGCTCCAGGCCGTCCATGTCGGGCATGAGCAGGTCGATGAGCGCCAGGGAGAAGGGGTCCGCGGGGTCGGCCTGCTCCAGGATGCGCAGGGCGTCCCGGGCGTTGGTGGCCGCGCTCACCTGCAGCCCGTAGCCGCGCAGGAATTCGGACACCAGGGCCAGGGCGTTGGCGTTGTCGTCCACGGCCAGCACCTTCAGGGAGCGCAGGGACTGGTCGGGCGCGGCGCGGCGGCGTTTCTTCTCCTCGACTCCGAATGCGGCGGTGAATGTGAAGGTGCTGCCCGACCCATATTCGGATTCCACCGAGAGTTTGCCCCCCATGAATTCCACTAGGCGCTTGCAGATGGCCAGGCCCAGGCCTGTGCCGCCGTATTTGCGCGTGATGGAGCCGTCCGCCTGGGAGAAGGGCTTGAACAGGTTGTCGAGCTGGACACGGGTCATGCCCACGCCCGTATCCCGAACGGAAAAGCGCAGCACCGACTTGCCGTCCTGATGGCTATCCAGGGCGATGCGGATCTCGACCTCGCCCTGCTCCGTGAACTTGAGCGCGTTGCCCACCAGGTTGAGCAGCACCTGGCCCAGGCGAAGCGGGTCGCCCAGCAGGTTGGTGGGCACGTCCGGCTCCCTGCGCATGATGAGCTCGATCCCGCGCTCTCCGGCGCGGGCGCCCAGCACGTTGGACACGTCGGCCAGCACGTCGTCCAGGGCGAAGGGCACGAGCTCCATGTTGAGCTTGCCAGCCTCGATCTTGGAGAAGTCCAGGATGTCGTTGACGATGGCCAGCAGGGAGCGGGCCGAGGAGTTGATCTTCTTCAGGTAGTCCCGCAGGCGCGTGGGATCGTCGCTGTCCAGACCCAGGCTGGAGAAGCCCAGGATAGCGTTCATGGGGGTGCGTATCTCATGGCTCATGTTGGCCAGGAACTCGCTCTTGATCCTCGTGGCGGATTCGGCGGCCAAGTTGGCGGCGCGCAGCCCGCGCACAGCCTCCTCCAGCTCGTCCTTGGCCTTGGCCAGCTCCCCGGTGCGCTGGCTGACCTTGGTCTCCAGGTCGCCCACCAGGCCGCTCATCTCGGACGCCATGGAGTTGAACGTGTCGGCCAGCTCGCCGAACTCGTCGCCGGTATCCACCGGCACCCTGACGTCCAGGTTGCCCGAGCGCAGCGAGGCGGCCGAATCCGTGAGCGCAACCAGCTTCCTGGTGACCGAGGCGTTGACCAGCCAGGCTATGAGCAGGGTGCAGACCAGGCCCAGCAGGGCGGTGACGGCTATGATGGCCGTGGCGGAGCGGCTCACCGCGTCGATGTGCGCCCTGGTGCGGTTGACCTCGGAGGTCACCAGGGCCTTGAGCTCTTCGGAAATGGGGTCGATGGCTTGTGATTGCAGGGCGAAGTCATTGAACTTCCCGGCTATGGCCGAGTCGACGTTGGCGATGTCCTCGCCGATGGAGGCGACGTTGCGCAGGATCTCGCGGGCCTGGGCCTTCTGGTCGGCGTTGAGATGCTTGGAGGCGGCCACGGCCTTGCCCAGCAGGAAACCCTCGTTGAGCGCGGCCTGCATGTCCGGGCGCTGCTTCGTGAGCTGGTACTGCTTCTGCTGGGCCAGCTGCTTGAGGAACAGCCGGGACATCTCCTCGCTGGCGTCGGCCAGCGGGGCCAGAACGGCCATCTGCTCATCCAGCCGGTCCTGCAGGCCGGTCTCGGGCGCGGCCAGGATGGTCACCAGGTCAACGAGCTCCAGGAAGGTCTGGGTGAAGCGTTTGGCCGAGGAGAGATAAAGGTTGATCTCCACATTGCGGCGTTGCAGCGCATCGCTGACGTCCGGGCTGGAGACCAGCCGCTTGAGGTCGTCGCTCAGGGCCACCACCCGGGCGATGGCCTGGATGGAGGGCTGGAAGTAGAGTTCGTGTGCCTTGCTGAAGCCCACGGAGGGGTAGTTGAGGAAGAAGTCGCGGTGCAGGCGGCGGGCCTTTTCCAGCCCGGCGTCCATCTCGTAGACCCGCTGCCTGATCTCGGCGCTGTTCAGGATCACGTTCTCTGCGTGGCGCACGGACGCCAGGGCGAAGTAGCTCACCGCCGCAACGAGCGTGAGCATGGCCAGCAGCAGGGCGAAGGCCAGCCCGAGCTTGTAGGTGATGGAGAGGTTGCGCCAGAACGAAGTGACGGTGTTCATGCCGGCCTAGCGGGCGGTCCCCGGTGCGTAGGTGAAGAGCACGTTGGCCCGCAGGCCTTCCACGCCTTTGGAAAGGTCGTCGAGGCGCAGCACGTTGAAGCGGGGCGGGGCGCAATCCCCGAAATCGTTGCAGGTGAGCGTGCCGGTGACGCCCTTGAAGTCCGCGGTGGCGTAGAGCGCGTCGCGCAGGGCCTGTCGGCCCACGTGCAGGGTGTTCTTGGAGTCCCTCTTTGCGGCCTTCTCGATGGCGTCGAAGAGGATGTTGGCCGCGTCGTAGGCGCTCTGGTAATACATGGTGGGCGGCTCCGTTTTGTAGCGCTCCATGTACGCCTGCCGCAGGGCCGCCACCTCGGGGGTGGCCGCCGGGGGGGTGGGGCCGACGAAATACATGCCCAGGGCGTCCTGCTTCACATCCGCCAGGAAGGTGCCCTCGATGAGCGAGCCGTCGCTCATCAGGATGACGTCCTTCATCTCAGGCATCGATCTGGCCTGGCGCAGCACATGGTTGCCCTCCGGCTGGAACAGCGGGAAGAACAGCAGCTGCGCGCCGGAGTTGGCCGCCGCCGTGAGCACGGGCGCCATGTTGGTGTCGCTCTTGTTCACGGTGGCCGAGAGGGTGATGCGTCCGCCCAGGCGTTCGAACTCCTGCCGGAACCCCTCGGTGAGCCCGGCGGTGTAGATGTCGCCGTCGTTGACCGTGGCGGCCTGCCGGATACCCAGGGTCTTGAAGGCGTAGGTGGCGGCGGCCGGGCCCGAGGCCTCCTCGTTGGGGGCGGTGCGGAAATAGCCGGGCTGCCACTTGGGTGCGCGCTTGCCGGCCACGGAGGTCAGGAAGGGGGCGCTGTTGTTGCCCGAGATCATGGAGAGCCCCGCCTCGGACATGACCCCGGCCGCGGTGGCCGCGTCGCCCGAGCAAGTGGTGCCGAAGATGGCCAGCACGGACGGATCCGCCACCAGCTTGAGCGCGGTGTTGGCGCCGCCCTCGGGCTTGCAGCCGGTGTCCTCGGTGGGCAGTGCCACGGGGCGCCCGGCCACCAGGCCGCCGCGCTTGGCCAGTGCCAGCTCGAGGCCGCGCACCTGCTCCTGCCCGAGGATGGCCACCTTGCCCGAAAGGGCCTGGATCACGCCGATCTTCACGGGGTCGTCGGGCCCGAGATCCACGCAGCCCAGCTTGTCCGAGCAGACGAAGCGCTCGGGCTGGCCGGAACAGGCGGCGGCCAAGGCTGCCGCCAGGGCGCAGGCCAGGAAGGCGCGCGAGATGATGTTGCGGGACAGGACGCCGCGGGAGCGGCGTCCGGCTGATGATCCGGTGCGGGCAATGGTCATGGGCGCTCCGTACATTCGATATCCATACGAATACTCGACATTATACCACGCACTCAGACTAGCCTATGCCGCAGGTGCCCACAATGCTTTTCCAACAGGCGATCATGTCGCCCGGGGGCTCAGTCGGGCTCGAAGGGCGGAACCAGCCCACCGAATCCGGCGGAGGCGCGCTTGCGGTAGAGGGTGTCGTCGTCGGGCGAGTTGGACTTGGTGTGCTTGAGGTGGTCCACCTCCATGAGCACGCAGTTGGGGTTGTAGGTCATGACCTCCTGGGCGCGTGCGATGGCCGAGAGCTCCACGTCGGCGAAGTGGCTCTTGTAGCCGGGGAAGAACAGGCAGGTGCGGTAGAGCGCGCGGGCCCAGGCGCGGCTGGCCAGCCCGAACACGGCCAGGTTGCCGTGGAAGCGGCCGTCGTTGAAGGCCAGCAGGCAGGCGCCGCTGTTTTCGAGGGTGAAGAGCGCGCACTTGAGCCAGCCGTCGCTGGGGAAGGCGTCCTCGGCCAGGTATCCGAAATATTTCGACTCGCTGCGGGCGAACAGGGCGTTGGCCACGCCCACGAACCCCATGCGCCTGTCGTCCTCCACCAGCACAAGCAGTCCGTCGGCCAGGGCGCGGCGCGTCAGCACCTCCCTGCTCAGCTCCGCAGCCCGGGGGTCGATGAAGGGCAGCACCAGCACGGCTTCATCGTGCTGGAAGCGCTGGCCGGGCTCCAGCTCGGAAAACTTGAGGCTGAGGGTCTGCAGCATGCGGGCCTCCAGGATGGGGAGTGCCAGGATAGCGCTTTTCCGGCTTTCCCGCCACCCGGGGGAAGGGGTTCACAAGCGGTTGCAAAAGGAGCACTATCGCCCCCTTCACACAAGGATGCCCATCATGTCCCAAAGACAGACAGGCCCGGGCCTCGCGGCCGCGGCCTTCTCCTTTCTCTGTTGGGGGATGCTCCCCCTGTACTGGCGGTTGCTGGACGGCGTTGCGGCCCTGGAAATCAGCTGCCACCGCGTGGTCTGGTCCGGCGCGCTCACCGGTTTGCTGCTCCTGGCCCTGGGCCGCGCGGGCGAGGTGCGCAAGGCGCTCTCCAGCCGGCGGGACCTGGGCCTGCTGGCCGTGAGCAGCGCCATGATCGGCGTGAACTGGGTGCTCTACATCTGGGCGGTGAACAACGGCCACGTGCTGGACGCCAGCCTGGGCTACTACTTGAACCCCCTGGTGAACGTGGTGCTGGGCATGGCCGTGTTCCGCGAGCGCCTGAACAGGCCACAATCCGTGGCCGTGGGGCTGGCGGCCTGCGGTGTGGCCGTGCAGTTCGTGGGCGCGGGCAGCCTGCCCTGGATCGCCCTGTCCCTGGCGGTGAGCTTCGGCATCTACGGCATGGTGCGCAAGCTCACGGCGGTGGAGTCCCTGCCGGGCCTGTTCGTGGAGACGGCCTGCCTGGGCCTGCCCGCCGCGGGCTACCTGTTCTGGCGGGCCGCGCAGGGCGTGGGCGGCATGGGCAGCGGCGGCCTGGCGCTGGATTTGCTGCTGGTGGGCGCGGGGGCCGTCACCACGCTGCCGCTGTTGACCTTCGCCTTCGGTGCGCGGCGCATCAGCCTGACCACCCTGGGCGTGCTGCAGTACATCGGGCCCACGGGCATGTTCGCGCTGGGCATTCTGGTCTACGGCGAGCCGCTGGGGCTGGCCAGGGCCGCCACCTTCGGCCTGATCTGGGCGGGCGTGGCGCTCTACACCGTGGACGGGGCCATGCGCCTGCGCGGGCTCGCGAGGCGGGCGGACGCAAACAGCTGACGGAGGACACATGCAGGACCTGGATTTTCGCGTGGACGAGACGCTCTGCGTGCGCTGCGGCGAATGCGCGCAGGATTGCCCCGCGTCGGTGATCCTTCTGGACGACCTGCCGCGCCTGACCAACCCTCAGGGCTGCATCCGCTGCCAGCACTGCCTGGCCGTGTGCCCCACCGGGGCGCTCTCCATCCTGGGCCGGAACCCCGAGGACAGCGAGCCACTGGAGGGGGGCATCCCGGACTTCCGCAGCCTGGCCGTGCTGGTCAAGGGCAGGCGCTCCGTGCGCCGCTACCAGCTCCGCGACCTGGACCCGGCTTTGGTGCGCTCCCTGCTGGACGCCGCCTGCCACGCGCCCACCGGGGTCAACTCCCAGGGCGTGCTCTTCACGCTGGTGCCGGGCCTGGAGGCCATGCGGGGGGTGCGCGCGCAGGTGCTGGACGCCCTGGAGCGGCTCAAGCGGGAGGGGAGGTTGCCCGAAGGCTACATGGGGCGGGTGCTGGGCTGGGCCGTGAAGGTCTGGCGGGAGCAGGGCCGCGACGCCGTGTTCCGGGACGCACCGCACCTGCTGGTGGCCAGCGCGCCCGAGAGCGTCCCCTCGCCCGTGGAGGACTGCCTGGCCGCTTTGACCACCTTCGAGCTGTTGGCCTGCTCCGCCGGGGTGGGCACCCTCTGGAACGGCATGGTCATGGCGGCCCTGAAGCTCTGCCCCGAACTCCGGGATCGCCTGGGCATCCCGCGGGATCACCGCCTCGGCTACGCCATGACCTTCGGGCTCCCGGACGTGGCCTACCGCCGCACCGTGCAACGCGGCCCGGCCCGGGTGAACGTGGTGTCCTAGCAGCCTGTTGAAAAATCCCTGCTGACATCGTTGCTCAATAATAGCCAAACCCTCGCGTAGGAGAGCTGCGCGTCGGGCTTGGCTTTTTTCTTGCGCCTTGCCAGCAGGTTTTTTGAACAGGCTGCGAGAATCGGCTTTTCAACGGACAGCAAGGCCGGAAAGCTCAGGACTCGCCAGCCTCGGCCATGGCGCAGACCAGGGCGAACTCCCCTTGGCTCACCGGCATGACCGAGAGGCGCGAGCCCCGGCGCAACAGCTCCATCCCGGCCAGCCCGGGCGCGGCCCGCATGGCCCCCAAGGGCACCGGGCGTGGGAATATCCGTTCCAGGCGCACGTCCACGGCGTACCACTGGGGTTTCTCAGGTGGGGATTTGGGGTCGTAGTGCCGGTCTTCGGGGTCCCAGGCGGTGGGGTCGGGGTAGGGCTCCCGCACCACGCGCACCACGCCCACGGCCGAGGGGTCGGTCACGCTGTGGTAGAAGATGGCCAGGTCGCCCGGGGCCATGCCGTCGCGGATGAAGTTGCGGGCCTGGTAGTTGCGCACCCCGGTCCAGGAGGTGGTCTGGTCCTCCTCCTGGGAGAGGTTCGCGATGGAGTAGCAGCCGGGCTCGGTTTTCAGCAGCCAGTGTCTGGGCATGCGGCGTCCTTGGAGTGCCGGGCGTTCAGCGCCGGCCAGCGGAGAGCAGGCCCATGACCTCCTCCAGCACGGCCGGGTTGGGCCGCGCGGTGAGGAACTTGCCTTGGCGCTCGGTCTCCACCAGCCCGGCGTTCACCAGCTCCTTGAGGTGGTGGGAAATGGTCGGGGCCCCGATGTTGAGCCTGGCCATGATGTCGGAGACGCAGCATTCGCACCCGGCCTGGAAGTCCCTCCGTTCGCCCCGGACGATGGCCAGATAGATCTCCAGCCGGTTGGGGTGGGAGAGGGCCTTGAGCACCTTGGCTGCCTGCTGCGTGTTCATGCACGGACCTGCTTGTGAAATTCGATAAGCGTCAAATCGAAAATGCACCGCCGTGGGCGGGCTTGTCAAGCGCGAGGCCTGGCCGCAGGAGGGCGGACCCTCCCTGCGGCCAGGCTGCCGTGGTGGTCTACTCGTTGGCCGCGTCGATGAGCTTCCTGTCCGGCGTGAAGATGATGCGCTTCTTGCCGCCGCCGTCCGATTCGGAGCGCCACTCGCCGATGCCCTCCAGATAGGCCGTGTCCTTGTTTTTCATGGCGTTGGTGATGACGGAGCCCACGATGGTGATCACTTCGGCCGCGTCCTCGTCGGTCTTGATGCATTGCGACATGGCGTCCTTCAGAACGTTCGTGAAAGTCTTCAGATCAGCAGCCATGGGAACCTCCCTGCGGTTATCGGTGTGCCAGAGGGAAACGCAGCCTGTACGCCTGACGACGGTGGAAAAGTGCGAAACGGATGGGCGGCAGGGGGCGGGGCCGCCCCAGGGTCAGCCGCCTACGGGGCACTCCTTGGAGTGGCGGCAGTAGCTGTGCACGAACTGGCGCAGCTCAGCGGCGAAGGCCGTGCATTCTTCGCCGCCCAGGCATTTGCGGACGTCCTCGTTGTCCAGGCACGAGCTCATGCTGTTCTGGCCCTTGCCCAGCCGGACCTCCCAGGAGTCCATTCGCGGGTCTTCGATAACCTCCAGGGTCACACCGTACTCGACGATCTCGGGGAACATGCTCCTGATTTTTGCTTCGATCGCCTTTGCGTCGACGTTCATGGCCTGCCTCCGTGTGGAACGGCACGGGTTGGGGGCCGCGCTCCCGGCGTGACGGTCGCGGCCCGTTTGCTGCGCCTTGCCTGGCCCGGCTCCGCTAGGGCCGCACGATATGCACGGGGACCTTGGACAGCTCCAGGATTTCCCTTGCCACGCGCCCCAGCCCCGTCTCCCCGCCCGGCCTGGCCCCCAGGCCATGGCCCCGGCTGGTCATGACGACCAGGTCGGCCTTCTCGGTGTCGATGGCTTTGAGGATCTCGGCCGCGGGCTCGCCCGAAACCAGGTGGATCTTGAGCCTTGGGCAGCCCTTCAGGGCCTCGCCGCAGATATGCTCCAGCTTGAGCTTGGCCTGCTCCACCTCCCAGCCCTGGAACTCCTGGATCATGTTCGGGCTGGGGTAGTTGCCGTAGGCCGGGAAATAGGAGCAGAGGTCCACGCTGACGTACATGACCACCACGAGGGCGCCGTATTTCTCGGCCAGGGAGAGAACGTGCCCCGACGCCTTGAGGGAGCCGGGAGAGAGGTCAGTGGGCCAGAGGATGGTGCGTACTTCCATGGTTCCCCCTCGAATTGGGTTGGAGTGGAGAGGAATACGACCCTGCCACACTAACGCGGGGGGAGAAAAATGCAAGGGCAATCAGCTGGAGCGGCGATTCCCCGCATTTGCGGGGTTCCCTTGCGAGCGCGGCCCTTGCGAGCGCGGCTGCCAAGCGTTACTCTATGACAAAGATTCTTTCAGGATACCCCATGCCCAAGCCTTCGCCTCTGGCTCCGGAAAAGCTCCGGGCCGTCTGCCCCCCTGAATCCATTCCCTGCGACGACAGCACCACGCTGCCGGAGGCCGAGGCCTCCGACGCGTCCTTCCAGCCGCGGGCCCTCTCGGCGCTGGAGCTGGGGCTCTCGCTCAGCGGGCGCGAATACAACATCTTCCTGGCCGGGGAGCCCTACCAGGGCCGCACCTATTTCCTCAAACGCTTCCTGACCCCGGTGGCGGCCAAGGCCCCCACGCCCCCGGACATCGTCTACGTGCACAACTTCGAGGACCAGGACCGCCCCGCCGCCCTGACCCTGCCCCCGGGCCAGGGGCGCAGGCTCAAGGCCGAGACGGCCAAGGCCGTGGCGGCCGTGCGCGACGAGATACCCATCCGCTTCGAGCAGGAGGGCCACCTGGCCAGGCGCCAGAGCCTCCAGCGCGACTTCCAGAGCGTGCGCGAGGAGCTGTTCTCCGAGATGGAGGAGCGCGCCGCCGAGCAGGGCTTCAACCTGGACGTGGACGAGCAGGGCGGCATGACCCTCTACCCCCTGCTTGAGGGCAAGGTGGTCAGCGACGAGGACTACGAGCGCATGGACCCGGATCTGCGCAAGTCCCTCAAGCAGCAGGGCGACGAGATCCTCTCCGACATGGGCGGCTACATGCGCACCCTGGCCGCCGAGGACCGCACCTACCGCGAGAACGAGAAGAAGCTCGACCAGCAGACCGTGGGCGAGGTGGTGGACTTCCACCTGGAGGCGCTGCTGGCCGAGTTCGCGGACCAGCCGGAGGTGCTGCGCTTCCTGCGCGGGGTGCGCCAGGACGTCATCGAGAACTACGAGGGATTCCTGGTCAAGGACGCCCCGCCCGTGCCCGTGCACCCCGGGCAGGACCAGGGCCTCACCGCCGACGGCCTCATCGCCCGCTACGAGGTCAACCTCTTCGTGGACAACTCCCGGCTGGAGGGCGCCCCCGTGGTCATCGAGGACCACCCCACCCACCACAACCTGCTGGGCTGCGTGGAGCGCGAATCCGACTTCGGAGCGCTCTACACCGACCACACCCTGATCAAGCCCGGGGCCATTCACCGCGCCCTGGGCGGCTTCCTGGTGCTGCGCATCGACGACCTGGCCCACGGGGCCCAGGCCTGGGAGGGCCTGCTGCGCGCGCTGCGCTCCGGCCTGTGCCGCATCGAGGACCCCGCCGACGGCGAGCAGGTGCGCACCCGCACCATCGAGCCGGAGCCGGTGCCGCTCACGGCCAAGGTGATCCTGGTGGGCACCGACGAGGCCTACGAGGTGCTGCTCTACGGCGACGAGCGCTTCCAGAAGCTCTTCAAGCTCAAGGCCCACCTGCAGGACCACATCCCCCGCACCCCGGCCAACGAGGCGGCGCTGCTCTCCATGCTGCGCCGCGTCATCGACGAGGGCGGGCTCAAGCCCTTCGACCGGGGGGCCCTGGCCGCCCTGGTGGAGCAGGCCTCCGCCCTCTGCGACGACCAGACCCGCCTGACCCTGCGCCTGCCGCTCCTGCGGGAGCTCATGTGCGAGGCCTCGGCCCTGGCGGGCATCCGCGGCAGGGACATGGTGGACGCCGGCGTGCTGCGCGCCGCCCGCGACGCCAGGCTGTTCCGCGCCAACCTCCTGGAGGAGGAGTTCCTGGCCGAGTACGACCGCGAGATGATCAAGGTCTCCACCTCGGGCAGCGCCGTGGGCCGGGCCAACGGGCTCTCGGTGCGCATGTACGGCGACTTCGCCTTCGGCCTGCCCCACCAGATCGCCTGCACCGTGGGCGTGGGTCACGGCGGCATCCTGGACCTGGAGCGCGAGGCCGAGCTGGGCGGGCCCATCCACACCAAGGGCATGATGATCCTCAAGAGCTACCTGGTGAGCCAGTTCGCGCAGGACAAGCCCGTGGTGCTCACCGGCAGCCTCTGCTTCGAGCAGAGCTACGCCGAGGTGGAGGGCGACTCCGCCTCCGGCGCGGAGCTGGCCGCGCTGCTCTCCGCGTTGTCGGGCGCGCCGCTGAACCTCTCCCTGGCCTTCACCGGCGCGGTGAGCTCCTCCGGGGCAATCATGGCCGTGGGCGGGGTGAACCAGAAGATCGAGGGCTTCTACGAGGTCTGCAAGCGCCGGGGCCTCACGGGTGGGCAGGGGGTGCTCATCCCGGCGGACAACGTGGTCAACCTGATGCTCAAGGAAGAGGTGCTGGAGGCCGTGCGCAACGGCCAGTTCAACATCTATCCGCTCGGAAGCATCGAGGAGGCCATCGAGCTGCTCTCCGGCATGCCCGCCGGGCAGCGCGGCCCGGACGGGCTGTTCCCCGAGGGGAGCCTGTTCCGCCTGGTGGACGAGAAGCTGGCCCGATTCGCCGCACTGGCCTCGCGCTGGTCCGGCGTGAACCGTCTGAACTGCGAGCCCTGAGCCATGTCAAAAGCCTGGATCACCGAAAAGCTGCCCGAGTTCGTGCGCGACATGCTGCGCGACCTCTGCCTCTCCGCCGACATCCTGGAGAGCCAGTTCGCCATCTTCGACCGCACCTCCCAGCTCTCCTTCGAGGTGCTGCACTCCCTGGTGGGCGAGGAGATGAACAAGGGCCTGCTCTGGCGCCTCAAGGACACCGCCCACCACCTGTTCCGCAACGACGGCAAGCAGCTCTTGGCCGGGCAGTTCCTGGACTGGTCCATCGGCTACATCTTCCACGAGACCATGAAGCTCAAGGAGGACGCCTACCAGCAGCAGAACTACGGCCCCTGGTTCCGCGAACTGATGGACCAGGAGCTCCCCGAGGAGGACCACGTCATCTCCCGCGAGCTGTTCCAGGTGGTGCTGCAGACCACCGAATCCATCCGCAGGGAGATCGCCCGCGTGCGCTTCTTCTTCGCGCGCTGCCGCAAGCTGCTGGGCGCCTACCTGGAGGACCAGGGCGAGAACCCGCTCCTGGGGCGCTTCTTGTTCGAGCAGAACGCCCTGGTGCGCAAGTTCTTCGGCTCCGACTTCGAGGACTTCACCCGCGCGGTGTACCGCAACCAGCCGGAGATGCTCTACGTCATGGCCGCCCAGAGCCTGCGCCAGGGCGGCTGGATGACCCACGCCGCCGAAGCCGCGGGCGCCGCCTACGAGCTTGCCCCCGCAAACCCGCGCGTGTTGCGGGAAAAGCAAATCGTTGATACTTGGATGGAGAGAATGAAGGCCTAGCAGCCTGTTGAAAAATCCTCACTGGCTGCGTTGCTTTAAAAAAGTCAAACCCTCGCGTATGCAGCATACGCTTCGGCCTTGACTTTTTCTTGCGCCTTGCCAGCGAGTTTTTTGAACAGGCCGCGACAACCTGCTTCATCGACGGTTCGGTGAAGCTACGTTGTCGGAAGGCCCGGCCCCTGCTCCCGGGGCCGCCTGCCCGCCGCGCCATCGCCCTCAAGGAGGAAGTCCCCGCCATGTCCCTGATGCATCTCAACCGTTCGCTCCACCGCCTGCAGAACAGGGAGAAGCCCGAGCTCTATCGGGAGCTGTTCCCCTACACCAAGGTCAGCCGCGTCAGCTTCGACGACACGATGGTCCTTCCCCGCCCCGCGGAGAAGATGTTCATCACGGACACCACCTTCCGCGACGGCCAGCAGGCCCGCCCGCCCTACACCGTGCGCCAGATCGCGCACATCTACGACCTGCTGCACAAGCTCGGGGGCCACTCCGGGCTGATCCGGGCCAGCGAATTCTTCCTCTACTCCGACAAGGACCGCCGGGCCGTGGAGGCCTGCCTCGCCAAGGACTACAAGTTCCCCGAGGTCACGGGCTGGATCAGGGCCAACAAGGCCGACCTCAAGCTGGTCAAGCAGCTGGGCCTCAAGGAGACGGGGATGCTCACCTCCGTCTCGGACTACCACGTCTATTTGAAGCTCGGGAAAGACCGCAAGGCCGCCATGGCCGACTACCTCTCCGTGGTGGACCAGGCCCTGGAGTGGGGCATCGTGCCGCGCTGCCACTTCGAGGACGTGACCCGCGCCGACATCTACGGCTTCTGCATCCCCTTCGCCCGCGCGCTCATGGCCCGCAGCAAGGATGCGGGCATGCCCGTGAAGATCCGCCTGTGCGACACCATGGGCTACGGCGTGCCCTATCCCTCGGCGTCCATCCCGCGCAGCGTGGCCAAGGTGGTGCGCGCCTTCACCGACGAGGCCGAGGTGCCCGGCGAATGGCTGGAGTGGCACGGCCACAACGACTTCCACAAGGTGCTCATCAACGCGGCCACGGCCTGGCTTTCGGGCTGCGCCGGCGCCAACTGCACCCTGCTGGGCTTCGGCGAGCGCACCGGCAACGCGCCGCTTGAGGCCATGATCATCGAGTACATCTCGCTCACCGGCGAGGACGACGCGGCCAACACCCAGGTGATCTCCGAGATCGTGCGCTACTTCGAGGACGAGCTGGACTACAACGTGCCCGCCAACTACCCCTTCGCCGGGCGCGACTTCAACGCCACCTCGGCGGGCATCCACGTGGACGGCCTGGCCAAGAACGAGGAAATCTACAACATCTTCGACACCCAGAAGATCCTGGGCCGCCCCGTGCCGATCATCATCACGGACAAGTCCGGCAAGGCGGGCGTGAGCTACTGGATCAACACCGAGCTGGAGCTGGACGAGGAACAGCGGGTGGACAAGCGCCACCCGGCCGTGGACAAGATCTACTCCCGCATCATGGAGGCCTACGAGGGCGGGCGCAACACCTCCTTCTCCAACCAGGAGATGAAGACCCTGGTGAAGCGCTACATGCCCGAGCTCTTCCCCTCCGAGTTCGACCACCTCAAGAAGCTGGCCCACACCATCGCCTCGCAGCTCATCCTCAAGCTCTCGGAGCAGCCCTGCATCAGCGAGCTGGAAGTGGCCCCGGCCACGGAGTGCATGGCCACCTTCCTCTCGGACTACCCCTTCATCCAGTTCATGTACCTGACCGACACCAGGGGCAAGCTGGTCACCTCCCACGTGGCCAACCCCGTGGACAGGCCCAAGTACGCCTCCATGACCGAAGGGGTGGACCAGTCCGACCGCGAGTGGTTCATCCAGCCCATGCAGAACGGCAAGCTGCACATCACGGACTTCTACCGCTCCACCTTCACGGGCAAGCTCTGCCTCACAGTGTCCGTGCCCGTGGCCAACGAGCGCGACGAGATAACCGGCGTGCTCGGCGCGGACATCCGCTTCGAGGAGCTGCTCAAGCGCCACAGCGACCTGGAAGATGCCGAGACCCTGGGCCAAGCTGACTGAGAGCCCCTTTACCCTGCCGCTTACACTCATGGCGGTCATCCTGGCCGTCTCGGCGGCCGGGTTCTGGTGGTTTGAGACAGGCACGCAGGCCGAACCCGTAGGCTTCTTCGAGGGGCTGTGGTGGGCCATGGTGACGCTGTTCACCGTGGGCTACGGCGACTTCGCCCCCAAGACCGTGCCTGGGAGGCTCCTGGGCATGGGGGTCATGGCATCGGGCATCGGGCTTGTCTCGGTGTTGACCGGCACCATGGCCTCGGCCATGGTGGAGCGGCAGACGTTGAAACGGCGGGGGTTGCTGCGTTTGGACAAGCAAGGACACATCCTCATCCTGGGCTGGAACGGCCACGGGCGCATGCTCGTGGAGCACCTGCGCCGCCTGTCCGATCTGGCCGGAGCGCCCGTGGTGCTGGCCTGCGACATGGACCCGGCCGCCTTCGAGCAGGAGGCCGAGGCCATGAGCCTGGGGCCCGACCTCTCCTTCGTGCGCGGCAACCCGGCGCACAGGTCAGTTCTGGAGCGGGCCAACCCGGCCAAGGCCCGGGTGGCCTACATCCTGGCGTCGGACCACATCCCCGGGGAGGAGGCCGACAACCTGAGCGTGCTCACCGCCCTGACCCTGCGCTCCCTGGCCCCTGACCTGACCGTCTACGCCGAGGCCATGCACGACCAGAGCCGCGACCACCTCCTCCGCGCGGGCGTGACCAAGGCCCTCGGCCGGGAGGAGCTCACCGGGCGGACCCTGGCCTTCATGGCCGCCCACCCCGTGATGCACGACGTGCTGCGCGCCCTGTTGGGCGGGATGCCTGGCTTGGGCAAGGGCGGCAACTTCCGTTACCGGGCCATGAGCGCGGCTGAGAAGAAGTCCTCCTGGGCGGAGCTGGTGCGCCAGAGCCTCGAAGCCAGCGGGCAGCTGCCCCTGGGCGTGTGCCGCCTGCCCCGCGAGCTGCGGCTCTCCGACGTGCTGGACGCCTCTGAAGGGCTGGACCGTTTCGTCATGGAGCTGATCAAGACCTCGGGCCAGAGCGACAGCCTGGGCCAGCAAGGCTCCGAGGTGGTGCTCAACCCCGGGCCGGAGCTGCCCCTGGAGAGCTTCGACGGCATCGTCTACCTGGAGCGCAGGCCCTGATGGACGTACGCTGGAAAGACATCGGCTTGCTGCGCGGCCTTGACGAGGACGCCCTGGCCAAGGTGCGCCCCATCTTCGAGCCGCGCCAGGTCGGGGCCGGCACCCGCGTGATCGTGGAGAACGAGCCCGGGGAGGAGATGTTCGTGCTGGTCCAGGGGCGGGTGCGTATCGTCAAGTCCATGCTACTGCCCGTTGACGCCGCCGCCCTGGGCGGCCTGGACCCGACCAAGGTGCTGGCCACCCTCACCGGGGAGGCGCTGCCCTTCTTCGGGGAGATGGGCCTGATCTCCGACAACCCGCGCTCCGCCACAGTGGAGACGCTGGAGCCCTCGACCTTCCTGGTCACGGACAGGGCCCGGCTCTTCGATCTGGTGCGCCGCGAGCCCGAGCTGGGCTGCCGCCTGCTCACCGCTCTGGCCGCGCGCATGGCCGACCTTGTGCGCTCCGGCAACCAGCAGGTCATGAAGCTGACCACCGCCCTGGCCTTGGTGCTCTCCGGCAAGAAATGAGCGAGACCCCCGCCGCGCCCGGGGCCGAGGAGCCCAGCCTGACCCACCGCGACATCGCCGCGGCCCTGGGGATCACGGTGACCACGGTCAAGAGCTACCGCCACAAGTTCCCTGAGTTCTTCACCGGGGCGTCGGGCACCCGGCCCATCCGCTTTCCGGCCCAGGCCGGGCAGGTCTGCGCGCGCATCCAGGCCCTGTTCAAGCGAGGTTATGCGGTGGAGCAGGTGCGGGAGCGCCTGGCCCTGGAGTTTTCCGCCCAGGAGTTCTCTGGGCAGCAGGCCCAACCCGCGCCGCCCACCGGCAGCGCGGAGATTCCCCTTTCCCCCCCGGACCCCCTGGCCCGCATCGAGGGCCTGCTGGAGGGGCTGTTCTCCATCCAGAACCGCACGCACTCCCTGCTGGCCGACCTGCTGTCCAGGCTGGACACCGTGGCCGACGCCCTGGCGGCCCAATCCCAGCCGAAGCCTTCCGCCCAAGAAAAGCCCGCGCCCAAGCCCGCGATCAAGCCCGCCCCGAAACCAAGCGCCGTGAGCACGGCCATCCGGCCCCCGGCGGATTTCCTGGCCCTGCCCGTGGTGGTGCTCTCGGCCGACGGCGAATACCTGGGCGTCACCAGCAAGGGCGGCAAGGCCTTCTCCCTGGCGCAGTTCGAGGAGTTCCTCATCACCCGGGCCAAGGGTCTGGGCGCGGTGGAGCCCCTCTGGCGCGGTGCCGGGCAGGAGTGGGTGCTCGGCTTGCGCAGCGGCGGCCAGTCCCACGACCATCATTTCATCCGGGCCGTGACGCCCAAGGGCAACGCCGTGTCCCGGTTCTCGGCCCTGTCCGTGGGCGGGCGCACCGTGTCCGACGCGGCCCTGCAGACGTTTCTGCGCCAGGTGAAGGAGTCGTTGGTCCAATGAACGGCGCATACGACCAACCGCGCCTCCGGCGCATGCGCTGCGAGGAGCTGGCGGAGCGCGCTGCGCTGGGGCTGGAATCCATGCGCGAGGCCCTGGATGCGGGGCGCATGGAGGATGCCGCCCGCCTGGCCCGCGAGGCCGACCTCCGCCTGCGGGAACTGGCCGCCCTGACCCTGCTGCCCGAGGCGGCGGCCGGGCTGGAGCCTGGCTGGTCCGATCCGGGTTCGCTTCAGGCGTTCAGGCGCGCGGGCCTGGAGGCCCTGGAGCGGCTGCGGGAGCGCTACGCGGCCCTCTGCGCCGGGCCCTGGCAGGACGCTGGGGACATCCTGGGGCGCGACGCGGCCCGCAGGCTCGCCTTGCGGACGCTCTGCGCGCTGCTGGCGGCCGCCGCGATCTTCGGGGGATGGTGGAGATGGCAGGAGGCGCGCAGCGCCCGGCTGGCCGCAGGGTTGGACGCCGCCAGGGCGGAGACGGCCCTTGAGGCAGCGCGCCTCATCGGCCGGGCCTGGACCCAGGTCGCCAGGTTCGCTGGGAAAGCTCCGGAAGGGGTGCCCAAACTCAAGGATTTCGAGGCCTGCACGGGTGCGGACCTGCGCGGCTTAGCCCCTGACGCCCCCTGCAGGCAGGCCTGGAAGACGGCCAGCGGGCAGCTTTTCCTCGGGGCCGTGCCGCCGCCCGGCAACGCGGATGCCGCCCCGTCCGAGGTCCAGAGCGACCCCTGGGGCTCTCCCTACGTGCTCGCCGTCGATCCGCAGGGCAGGGGGCGGGTGGTTTCCCCGGGGCCGGACGGCCGCCTGGGCACCCTGGACGACATCTCCGAGCCTCTGCCCTAAAAGTCCTTCACGTCCTCTCTGTCACTTCCTTTCCGGCACCGAAAGCCGCGCCCGGCTGTAGGCCGCTGCGTCCGTGGCGGCGGCCAGCAGCACCGGTCCTGCCGCTCCCGAGGCGATCTCGCGCAGCATCGCGTCGCCCTGCAGGGGGGCGGGCTGGGTCCAGTCCATGGTCACGAGCATCACGGCCTGCATGACCTGCCGCCCCTGCGGGTCGTCCCGTCCGAAATGGTATTCCAGTACGTAACACAGATTCGCCCCGGCCTTGGCCAGGGCGGCCCTGTCCTGCGTGGTGAAGGTGCGGCCCTGGATCGTCCTGCCCACCAGGGCGTCCAGGTTGAAGATGCCTGTGGCCCGCGCCAGCGTGCCACCGTCAGGCTGGGGCGTGGCCGACCAAGTCACCCGGGTGAAAAGCGGGCAGGCACCGAGGAGTTCCCCCAGGGTCTGGGCGGGGGCCACGGGGTGCCGCTGTTCCTTGAGGCGCGCCACGCCGTCGCGCCCGCAGCCGCCCAGGAGAAGGGCGGGCAGCAGGGCGGCCAGCAACATAACTGTGATACGAATCGTATACAAAATGAAAACGTCAATTAGTCAGGGCTGTTGAACGTCCCGCAGTTCTCGCAGGAGAAGCCGTAGAAGCGCGCCTCCCCGTCCACCACCTCGATCTCCACATGGTTCATGTGGCCGCACTTCTCGCACTGGATCATGGCGATGCCGGTCTTGGGATTGTAGAGGCATTCCTCGCCGCGGATGACGACGGTGTCTGTGAAGCCTTCCATGTCCGACCTCCTCTGGGTTTGAACCAGGATAGCCGAGCACGGAGGTTGTTGGCAACGGCTAGAAGATGGCGCGCCAGAGGGCCACGAAGCACAAGCCCGCCAGCACGGGGCCGAAGAAGCCCTTGGTGCGCCAGGCAAGCAGGCAGGTCAGGGCGGAGGCCCAGAGGAAGGCGTTGTCCAGGCTCAGGTGCAGCGCGCCTTTCTCGAGCAGGACGGACTGGGCCAGCAACGCGCCCAGCACCGCCGGGGGCACCACGGAGAGAAAGCGGCGCAGGACCTCGGGCATGGGGCGCGAAGCGAAGAACAGCGCCGGGACAACGCGCGGCAGGTAGGTCACCGCGGCCATGCCCAGGATGGTCAGGAGGATCGTTTGCTGGTCCATGGCGTGAAGGCCGCGGTGGCGGCGGCGATGACGGCTCCGGCCAGGGTGGCGTAGGCCGAGGCGTCGGTCTGGGAGATGATCAGGGCCAGGGAGCCGCCCAGGGCCGCGGCCAGGATGTGCGCGGGGCTCAGCAGCTGGCCCACCAGCAGCACCGCGAACATGGCGGGCAGGGCGTAGTCGAGCCCCAGGGGCTTCACGTCGGGCACGAAGCCCCCAGCCACGGCCCCGGCGATGCCGCCCACGATCCAGCCCGTATGCGCCAGCAGGTTGATGGCCAGGGTCTTGCGGGCGCTCAGTTGCCTGTTGTGGAAGCGCGTGGCGTGCAGGGCGAAGGTCTCGTCGGTCATCTCGAAGCAGAACCGGGCGATGCGCCGCACGGGCCAGCTGGCCAGGAACGGCGAGAGCGCGGCGGAGAAGAGCACGTGGCGCAGGTTCACGATGAAGGCCGTGGCTATCACGCTGGAGGCCGGGGCGCCCGCGCCGATCATGTCCACGGCGATGAGCTGGGCCGAGCCCGCGTAGACCAGGATGGACATGAGCCCCGTGTTGGCCAGGGAGAGCCCGGCCTTCACCGCCAGCACGCCGTAGGCGAAGCCCACGGGCAGGTAGCCCATGACGATGGGCAGGGCCTGCGAGAGGGCGGAGGGCTCGGCCCGCTGGGCGGTATGGTCGTCGTTCGCGTGCTGCATAGGGGGGATTTGGCTACTCCTCGCTGGAGCCCAGGTCAAGGCCCGCAACCTGGCCGGGGCCCGGGTCAAGGCCTCCGGGCTGTCGGCTGGCGGTTTGGGGCCGATTGCGGTAGCCTGGCGCATGCGCGCGACCGAAAACACCCGTTCCATCGTCACCACCTGCACCCGGGACTGCCCCAGTTGCTGCGGCCTGCTGGCCGTGGTGGAGGAGGGCCGCCTCACGGCCATCAAGGGCAATCCGGCCCATCCGCTGAACAAGGGCGGCTGCTGCGGCAAGATGAAAGCCTACGTGCGCCGGGTCTACAGCCCGGAGCGCGTCACCAGCCCCATGCTGCGCAGGGGCGGCGCCTGGCGGGCCATCGGCTGGGGCGAGGCCCTGGACCTCTGGGCGGAGAAGATCAAGGCCTTCGTGGCCGAGTCCGGGCCGGAGTCCATCCTGCACTATCAGGGCTACGGAGAGCGCACGGCCCTCACCGTGCTCAACGAGCGTTTCTTCGCCCACCTGGGCGGGGTCACGGGCCTGGCGGGCACGCTCTGCTCGGGCACGGCCTACGCGGCCATGGCGCAGGATTTCGGCGTGCGCGTCTCCCACGACCCGCTGGATCATCTGAACGCCCGCACCATCATCCTCTGGGGCCGCAACCCTGCGGTCACCCAGTTCAACATGACCCGTATCCTGGGCGAGGCCCGCAAGCGCGGCGCGACGGTCTGGCTGGTGGACCCGGCCGCCACCGAGAGTCTGGCCCTGTGCTCGCGGCACATCCAGCCCAGGCCCGGGGCGGACGTCCACCTGGCCCTGGGCGCGGCCCGCTCCGCCCTGGAGAACGGCTGGGTGGACCAGTCCTTCGTGTCGGAACGGGCCACGGGCTTCGACGCCTTCCGGCGCATCGCCCTGGAGGCCACCGTGGAGGAGCGCGCCGCCCTGGCCGGCGTGTCCCCCGCGGACGTGCGCTCCCTGGCCCAGGCCATGTGGCTGGGCAAGCCAACCGCCATCCTGCTGGGCTGGGGCATGCACCGCCACGCGGACGCCCACCTGGGGGTGCGGGCCATCGACGCGCTCTCGGCCATGACCGGCAACGTGGGCCTGCCAGGCGGCGGCGTGAGCCAGGGCTTCGAGGAGTACGGCCCCTACGACCAGTCCGCCTGGGGCCACGAGTTGCACCCGCCCCGGCGCAGGCTGCTCATGGCGCGCATCGGCCGGGAGATCCTGGGCGCCAAGGACCCTCCCATCCGCATGATCGTCACCAGCGCGGCCAACCCCGTGTGCATGGCCCCGGACAGCGACACCGTGGCCGAGGCCTTCTCCAGCCGGGAGTTCACCGTGCACCTGGGCCACTTCCTGGACGACACCGCCCGCCTGGCGGACCTCTTCCTGCCCTGCGCCACCTTCCTGGAGGAGGACGACGTGGTGGCGGCCTACGGGCACAACTTCCTGGGCCCGGTGAACAAGGCCGTGGAGCCCGTTGGGGAGTGCCGCCCCCAGTTCGACATATACCAGGACCTGGCCGGGCGCTTCCCCTTCGCCGGGGAGTATGTGCGCCCCAGGGACGAATGGCTGCGCGCGCTCTGCGAGCCCTTCATCGGCAAGGGCTTCACCCTGGAGCAGCTCAGGCGCGGACCCCTGCGCGACCCGGACGCGCCCATGGCCCCCTGGGCCGAAGGGCCGTTCGCCACGGCGGACGGCAGGTTCCACTTCCTGGGTCAGGCCCCCTCCCGCTCCATGCCGGCCCCGGCCCTGCCCCTGTGGCTTCTGACCATCGGCAGCGCGGAGCACCTCTGCTCCGAGCTGACCCTGGCCGAGCACGCCACCCTGCCCACGGCGCGCATCCACCCGGACACCGGGGCCGCACTGGGGCTGGCCCACGGCTCGCCCGCGCTCCTGCAAAACGCCCAGGCCAGCGTGACGGTGCTGGTGGAGTTCGACGCGGCACAACGCCGCGACGTCTGCCTGTGCGCGCGGGGCGGCTGGCTGGCGGCCGGGCACGGCCTGAACCGGCTGGCCGCGGCCCGGGCCAGCGCCCTCGGCTCGGGCACCCCCTACTACGAGACGCGGGTCACCCTGCTCCCGCTGCCGTCCGGCGCGGCCCAGGGGCATCCGGTTGACAGGGAATCCTCCCGGAACTAGCCTCCTCCGGTTTTCCACAGCAATAACGCCCACGGAGGCTCCGTTTTATGCTCCCCATCCCGGTTACTGTCCTCACCGGCTATCTCGGCGCGGGAAAGACCACGCTGCTCAACCGCATCCTCACCCAGGAGCACGGCAAACGCTATGCCGTGATCGTCAACGAATTCGGTGAGGTAGGCATCGACAACGAGCTCGTGGCCCACAGCGACGAGGAAATCTTCGAGATGAACAACGGCTGCATCTGCTGCACCGTGCGCGGCGACCTGATCCGCATGGTGGGCGGGCTGATCCGCCGCAAGGGCCACCTCGACGGCGTGATTATCGAGACCACGGGCCTGGCTGACCCCGCCCCGGTCATCCAGACCTTCTTCCTGGATCAGGAGACCAAGGAGCGCACCGCGCTGGACGCCGTGGTGGCCGTGGTGGACGCCCGCCACTTCCAGGGGCAGCTGGAACGCAGCGCCGAGGCCCGCGAGCAGGTGATCTTCGCCGACGCCGTGATCCTCAACAAGTGCGACCTGGTGGACGAGGCCGGGCTGGAGGAGGCCCGGGCGCGCATCCGTGAGCTCAACCCCTCGGTGGAGATCATCCCGGCCACGCGTTGCGACGTGCCCCTGGAGAAGGTCATGGGGCGGCGCTCCTTCGACCTGCTGCGCCTGCTGGACATCGAGCCCGAGCTGCTGGACGAGGGCGCGCACGAGCACAGCCACGGGCACGTGCAGTCCGTCTCCCTGGTCTCGGACAAGGCCGTGGACTTCGAACGCTTCAAGAAATGGATCGGCGAGTTCCTCAACGCCCAAGGGCAGAACGTCTACCGCTGCAAGGGAATCCTGCATCTGCCGGGCGAACGGCAGCGGCTGGTGTTCCAGGGGGTGCACATGCTCATGGAGATGGGTTTCGGGATGCCCTGGAAAGAGGGCGAGCCGCGCAGCAGCAAGGCCGTGTTCATCGGCCGTGGCCTGGACAGCCTGGCCCTGCAGATCGCCTTCCGCGACTGCCTGGTGACGTCATGACCGCCGCCAGGGAGCTGGGCTCCGGCATCCTGGAGTGGAGCCTGGGGGCCTTCCCCGAGCGGGCCGCCTTCAGCGCCGACAGCGCGGAGATGGCCTTCGCCCTGGGCGACGGGCGCATCGCGGTCATGGGCGTGGAGGGGCAGGATGCGCGCTTCTTCGCGCCGCACGAGGGGGGCTCCTGCATGTCCCTGGCGGCGCACCCCAAGGGCGGCTGGCTGAGCGGCGGCGACGACGGCAGGCTGGTCTACACCTCGCCCGAGGGCGAATGCACCATGGTGCATGAAGTCCCGGGGCACTGGCTGGAGGTCATGGCCGCAAGCCAGGACGGCGGCACCCTGGCCGTGGCCGCCGGGCGCACGGTGCTGGTGTTCGACCTGTCCTTGGGCTCCATGACCGAGTACGGCCCGCACCAGGGCAACGTCTCCGGGCTGGCCTTCAGCCCGGCCGGGGGCATCCTGGCGGCCACCCACGTGGGCGGCGTCTCCTTGTGGGACCTGGACGAGCCATCCGAACCGATCTTTCTGGAATTGCGCGGCCTGAACCTGGCCCCGGCCTTCTCCCCGGACGGCAACTTCCTGGCCTGCGGGCACCAGGAGAACGCCATCCACGTGGTGGACCTGGCCTCGCGCAAGGTGTTCCAACTGGGCGGCCTGCCCGCCAAGCCCGGCCAGCTGGCCTGGTCCCTGGACGGGCGCTACCTGATGCACACCGGCACCCGGGCCGTTGTCTGCTGGCCCGTGCCTGATTGCTTCAACCAGCACCCGGAGCCCGTGGCCTTCGCCGTGCAGGAGGAGGCCCGCATGACCGCCCTGGCCGCCAACACGCGCATCCCCTTCGCTGCCGCCGGTTTCGGCGACGGCACGGTGCTCCTGGCGGAGCTCAAGCGCTTCACCGCCTTCCCGCTGGGCCTGGACCCGGGCTTCCCCGTCTCCTGCCTGTGCTGGAGCGGGGCCGGGCTGCACCTGGCCTGCGGCATGGAGGACGGCCGGGCCGCCCTGCTGGATCTGGGCAAAATGCTCTCGGAGGGCTGAGAATGATGAGGATTTCCTTTGGCGCACGGCTGCTCGGAGCCTGCCTCATGGTGCTGCTGGCCACCGCCGCCCTGGCGGCCGAGTTCGACGCGGTGAAAACCCGCCTGACGGCCGACGGCATCCCCGCGGCGCAGGTCAAGGCGGCGTTCTCCAGGCCGGACGTGCGCTTCAGCGTGGACCCCATGGGCAAGAAGCTCCTGGAGATGTACACCTCCAAGTTCGGCTCCGACGTGGTGCGCGAACTCCAGAAGCGCTTCACCGAGCTGGGCTATTTCAGCGGGCCCGCCAACGGGCGGCCGGACTACCTGTTCCGCAGCGGCGTGCGGGCCTTCCAGCGTGAGCACGGCCTGCCCGTGGACGGCCGCTACAGCCTGGACATGCTCACCCTGGCCGTGCAGGAGCAGGCCAAGGCCCCGCGGCAGGTGCAGGACGACCTGAAGGCCCTGGCCGCCAGCGGCCCGCCGCAGATGTACGAGGCCATCATCACCCCCGAGCGCCTGGGCGAGGCCAAGGAGTTCTACCTGGCCAACAAGGCCGTTCTGGACGAGGTGCGTCAGCGCTACGGCGTGCCGCCCGAGGCCACCGTGGGCCTGCTCACCGTGGAGACGCGCGCGGGCAAGTTCCTGGGCGACAACCTGGCCCTGAACAACCTGGCCAGCATGGCGGCCAGTTCCAAGGCTTCGACCGTGATGAGCGTGTTCGCGGGCGAGAAGGTGACCCCGGAGCGCATGGCCTGGCTGGACTCAAAGGCAGCCGAAAAGGCCGCCTGGGCCTATAACGAGCTCAAGGCCCTGTTCACCTACGGGGAGCGCAACAAGCTCGACATCGCTGCCATGCCCGGCTCCATCTACGGGGCCATCGGGGTGAGCCAGTTCATGCCCACGAGCCTGCTGCGTTTCGGCATGGACGGCGACGGGGACGGTGTGGTGGACATCTTCAACGTGCGCGACGCCGTGAACTCCATGGGCAACTACCTGCGGGCCCACGGCTTCACCGGCAACCTCGACGACGAGGCCACGCTGCGCGAGTCCCTTTTCCGGTACAACCACTCCGAAACCTACGTGAACACGATCATGGCCGTGGCCCATTACCTCAAGGGGGGGCAGGCTTTGCCGTAGCCCCTTTCCCCGTGCTGACGGCGGGCCTGCTTCGTTTCACGCGATACGGTGCGCCCGTCTCGGGAAACAGCTCCGTAAGTATTGTGTAGCGCCGGGCATGCGGCTATAATAGGTGTTGCATAATTTCATCCTTTAACGGTCGGAGTTGGCGCGGGCGGATGGCATGAGCAAGTGGATTCCCCTGGAGGAGCTCAAGCCTGGCATGTTTGTCAGCTCCTTCGACCTTTCCTGGTTCCGCCACCCCTTCGTTTCCTCGCGTCTTGGCGTCATCAGGGACCAGCGGCTCATCGACGAGCTGCAGCGCCTTGGGGTGCGCCATGTGCAGATCGACCCGGCGCTCGGCAGCAAAGTCGGCGGCACGGCCGGCGGGGCCTCCCAGTCTCCGCCCGACGCCTTCGAGCACACCACCGAAGGCTTTGGCCCGCCGCCCCGCTTCGACAGCCCGCAACTGAGGAGCGAAGCGCCGGCAGCCGCTCCGGGCCTGCCTCCGGTGCCGCCCCCGACCGATCCGGCGCGGACCGCCCGGTTCGCCCGCAAGCTCTTCGACCACGCCATGCGCTCCACTCGCAAGCTCACGCGCGGGGTGGTCGGGGGTGAGCAGCTGGACGTGGACGAACTCAAGGCCCTCGTGGGGCATCTTATCGCCTCCGTGCACACCAACGAGGACGTGCTGCACAACCTGCTGCAGCTCAAAGCCTTCGACGACTACACCTACACCCACTCCGTGAACCTGGCCGCCCTGGGCGTCCTGCTGGGCGAGGCCATGCAGCTGGACCGCAAGGCCCTGGAGATCGTGGGCCTGGCGGGCATCCTGCATGATGTGGGCAAATGCCTCGTGCCCAAGGAGCTCATCGCCAAACCGGACAAGCTCACCCAGGAAGAGTTCGAGGTGGTCAAGCAACACAGCCGCCTGGGCCATGATCACCTCAAAGCCCAGAAAGGGGTCGACCCCCTGGTGCTGCGCGCCACCCTGGAGCACCACGAGCGCATGGACGGCAGCGGCTATCCTCGCGGCCTGACCGGCGGCGCCATCCATCCCCACAGCTACCTTGTGAGCATCGTGGACGTGTACGACGCCATAACCTCCGAGCGGGTGTACAGCGGGCGGGTCTCGGGCCACACGGCCATCCGCGCGCTCTTCAACATGAGGGACAAGGCCTTCCCCAGGGACATGGTGGACATGTTCATCAAGCGCATGGGCGTGTTTCCGGCCAACAGCGTGGTGCAGCTGCGCAACGGCTGCTACGCCGTGGTCTCGCGCCAGATCGAGGGGAGCCCGCTGCACCCCGAGGTGATCGTCATCTGCGACGCGAACCGGGTCCCCGTGCCCAGGCGCAGGGTCAACACGCGCAGGCTCTGCGAGGAGATGGGCCGCAAGGAATTCGAGATAGAGCGCAACGTGGAGCCGGAGGAGATGACCTGCCCCTTCCTGACGCAGGGCGGCGCCTAGAATCCTCGGGCCTTCCGGCGGCTCAGCAGGCGTTTTCTTCCGTTACGCGGTCCTTCCCCGTGCGCTTGGACTCGTACATGGCCATGTCGGCCTTGTGCAGGATGGCCTCCAGTGAGGCGCTGTGGTCCTGGCAGGAGATCGCCCCCACGCTGCAGGTCAAGGCCCAGCCGTTCTGGCGCATGGCCTTGATGACCATGTCGTGGATCTTGGTCGCTACCTTCCTGGTCTCCTCAGGCCCGATCTCGGGCAGGAGCACCGCGAACTCGTCTCCCCCCAGCCTGGCTACGAGATCGATGGCGCGCACGTTGTTCACGATGGTCTCCGCGATGACCCGCAGGGCCCTGTCACCCGTGAGGTGGCCGTGAGCGTCGTTGAGGGCCTTGAAATTGTCGGCGTCCACGATGAGCAGGTTGAGGGGTTTGTCGAAGCGTCTGCACCGCTCCAGCTCCAGGGTGGCCATCTCGTAGAAGCATTTGCGGTTGGCTATCCCGGTGAGTTCGTCGGTGCGGCTGGCCTGGCTCTCCTCAACGTAGGATTCGTGCAGCGCCCTCACCAGCCAGGCGAAACAGAAGAAAATGAGGAAACTGATGAACAGGTTGGCATAAAAGCCAAGCCAGGAGGTGAATACCACCCCCGTGAGGACGTCGGTGGTGGTTCTCGCGACGGAACTGGCCAGGCTCACCAACAGCCCGCCCCTCAGGCCGGTGGATACGGCCGCCACGAAAACAGGCAGCAGATAGAGGCCGGCGAGGTTGATTCCGAATGTTGTCAGCCAGTCGAGGTATGCCACGGCGCCGAGCAACAGGACGCACAACAGCACGCTCCGGCATTTGCCCAGCTGGGGCAGCTTGACCAGTATGATCTCTCGGAGCAGCCGTTTCGTCCGCGTTGGCATGTCCGGGGGCTAATATATATCGGCAGGCTTTTCAATTTGGATGTGTAAAAAAATCACCGGGGTCTGCTGGCGCCTTCCAGACGCCGGACGCGCTCCAGGACGGGCGGATGGCTGTAATGCAGCCAGACGGTGAGCGGGTGCGGCGTGAGGTTGGCCAGGTTGGCCACGCTGAGCGCCTTGAGCGCTCCCGACAGGGCTCCGGCCCGCTCGGGGGTGTCGGCGGCGAAAGCGTCGGCCTCGAACTCGAAGCGCCTGGAGAGCGCGTTGGCCGAAGCCGCCAGCAGCAGGGCCAGGGGCTGGTAGGCCAGGGCGAAGACCGTCAAGCCCACATGCACCGAAGGCTGGGCGGCTCCGAAGGCCTGCTGCAGGGGGGCGCTGGCCAGCATGGCCTGGAGCACGGCCAGGAGCAGGCCCGTCTTGAGCATGGCCACGGCGAACCCCTTGAGGATGTGCCTGCGCACGCTGTGCCCCACCTCGTGGGCCAGCACCGCGACCACCTGTTCGTTTGACAGTCTGTCCAACAGGGTGTCGTACAGGCTGATCCGTTTCCTTCTGCCCAGTCCCGTGACGAAGGCGTTGGCCTTGGCCGAGCGGCGAGAGCCGTCCATGACGAAGATGCCATCCAGCCCGATGCTGTGCCCGGCCGCGTAGGCCTCGATGGCCTCGCGCAGCTCCCCCGGCTCCAGCGGCGTGAAGCGGTTGAACAGGGGCAGCAGCCAGGCGGGCCCCAGCCAGAGCATGAGCGCCGAGAACCCGGCCACCACGCCCCAGGCCACAAGCCAGGCCACTGAACCCATTCGCATGTAGGCCCAGATCACCCCGGAGCACAACGCGCCGCCAAGCACGGCCCCCAAGGCCAGGCCCTTGAGCCTGTCGGCGATGAACAGCCCCGGCGTGGTGCGGTTGAAGCCGAAACGGGCCTCCAGCCGGAAGGTGGAGTAGATGTCGAAGGGCAGGCTCAGGACCGCCTGGGCCAGGCCCAGCCCTCCCAGGAAGATCAACCCGGTACCGAGTTCTCCAAGCCCCAGGCTCCCGGCCAGGCCGCGCGCCAGGGCGTCTGCCCAGCCGATGCCGCCCGCCAGCACGAAACCGCAGGCCAGGAGGGTGTCGAAGCTCTCGCGCAGCTGCTCCAGGCGTGCGCCGGCGCGCAGGTATTCCTGGGAGCGGCGGTACTGCCCGGGGTCGAACACGCCCTCGAATTCGGGCGGGATGGACTCGCTCAGGCAGCGGACGTTGAGCCGCCGGGCCAGCCCTGTGACGAGATAACACAGCACCAGCGCCGCGAGCACGAGAAGGGTGGGGCCGTTGACCAGCAAGCGGTGACTCCTTGGAGGCGGGTCGTCCCGGGGAGATATACCGCGCCGGGTCTCCCGGCAACAGGCCATGCTTTCAAATTGTTAACCCGGACCAATGCTGTGTCCCGCGCCGTGGCGTGATACTGTCCAGTGCATACAACGCCCGCAGGGCGGTAATGGTTCCGCCCCGGCGCGCGGGAGATGTCCATGCGAATGAGCACCGCAGCACTGGCAGCGTTGGCGCTGTGCCTGGCCCTGACCGCCACGGCGCAGGCCCGCAAGGTTTACGTCTACGAACCTCCGGCGGTGATCATCACCCCCGGGTATCCGCCCCCGCCGCCTCCCCCGCCGCCTCCGGTCCGGGTGTACCGGGTGCCGGTGGTCAACTACTGGTACTACCCGGCCTGGAACGTCTACTGGGACCCGGTCGCCGGGATGTACTGGTCCCGCCAGGGGAGGCATTGGGTGCTCGGCGGCCTGCCGCCGCATGTGCACCCAAGCCGTCTGGGCCGCTACTACATGGTGCCCGCCGAGGAGGGCAGGCCCTGGAAGCGGGTGAGATAGACTCTGCCGGAGAAAGAAGAGGCCCCTCCCATGCGGAGGGGCTTTTCTGTTTCAGCGGGCCCCGCCTCTGAGGGCGTTTTCCGCCCAGTTTCGGCGCCCACACGTCGTCCTGGCGCGCCGGATGTGCAGGGATCTGCACTTCAGGATGCACAAATCCCCAACCGCCTTGTTGATATCATAGGGTATTTTCCTGGCATCAACCATGCAGAAGCTGTTTGTCCGCAATTGGGACGCATGACAGGAGGATACGGCTGTGTTGCAGTTCACTGTGTTGACGATTCCGATGGAATTGATGCTGACTTTGCTGTGGGTCTCGACCTGGGCAGCGGTTATGATATGGCTCATCAACAGGGATGGAAGGAAAATCCTGGCCGCAGCTCGGCCCGACGCATCAGGCCGCGCCGCAGGCAGGGGCGCGAGGGGCTCGTCAGCGGCGGATGCCGCCTGGACCGGACCGGGAGCCGGGGCTCGGCGGTGATCGCTGCCCGGCGCGTTGTTTTTGGACGATGACCAGCGTTGGGAGAGGCTCTCCCAAAGGAGGATACGGAACATGGCGACGATTTCCCAGCGGGTGAAGAAGATCGTGTCGGTGTGCCTCGCCCTGTTGCTCGTGAGTTCCCTGGCCTTTGCGGGCATGGGCGGCGGTGGCGGAGGCGGAGGCGGCTCCGGTGGTGGCGGTGGATCCAGTGGTGGCGGAGGCGGCTCCGGTGGTGGCGGTGGCTCCGGCGGCGGAGGCGGTATGGGAGGCGGAAGCTCCGGAGGGGGCATGGGTTCGGGATCTGGCTCCGGCTCCGGTTCCGGTTCGGGTATGGGCTCTGGCTCCGGTTCCGGTTCGGGTATGGGCTCTGGCTCCGGTATGGGCTCCGGTTCGGGCATGGGGTCGGGCTCAGGCTCGGGCTCAATGACGCCCGGCTCCCCAGGCGTGGGGACTCCCGGCCAGATGCATCCCCAGGGCGTGCAAGGCCAGCAGCCCGCGGGCGGCGGCCAGCAACCCGGCCAGTAGGTTCTCGCCGCCCGGCGCGGCAATAAAAAAGCCCGGCGCAAGCCGGGCTTTTTCGTTTCAGGCTGTGGGGCCTATTTCATGGCCGCGCCGTAGGCTGCGGACTTCACCGAGCGGGCGTAGCGGCGCAGCATGCCCGAGGGCAGGGGCTTCTCCACGGGCTTGAAGACCGCGCGGCGGGCCGCCAGCTCCTCTTCGGAGACGAGCAATTCCAGCTTGCGGGCCGGGATGTCGATCTGGATCTTGTCCCCGTCCTTGACCAGGCCGATGGGCCCGCCCTCGGCCGCCTCGGGCGAGATGTGCCCGATGGCGGGGCCGCGCGTGCCGCCGGAGAAGCGCCCGTCCGTGAGCAGGGCCACGTCGGAGCCCAGGCCCATGCCCATGATGGCCGCCGTGGGGGAGAGCATCTCCCGCATGCCGGGGCCGCCCTGGGGGCCTTCGTAGCGGATGACGATGGCCATGTCGGGCTTGATCTCCCCGGCCAGGATGGCCGCGTAGGCGGTCTCCTCCGAGTCGAAGCAGCGGGCCGTGAGGGTGCGCTGCATCATCTCCGGGGCCACGGCGGACTGCTTGACAACCGCGCCTTCCGGGGCCAAGGAGCCGCGCAGCACGGCGATGCCGCCCTTCTCGGAGTAGGGGGTCTTGTCGCGGATGACGTCCTCGTCGGCGATGACGGGCTTGAGCTCGGCCAGGTTCTCGCCCACGGTCTTGCCGGTGACGGTCAAGAGCGAGGTGTCGATGAGCCCGCGCTTGGCCAGGGCCTGCATCACGGCGGGGATGCCGCCCGCGCGGTGCAGGTCCTCGATGTGGTGGTGGCCTGCGGGCGAGAGCTTGCAGACGTTGGGGGTGCGCGCGCTGATCTCGTCGAAGATGTCCAGGGTCAGGTCCAGCCCGGCTTCGGCGAAGATGGCGGGCAGGTGCAGCACCGTGTTGGTGGAGCAGCCCAGGGCCATGTCCATGGTCACGGCGTTGGCCACGGAGCCCTTGGTCACGATGTCGCGGGGCTTGATGTCCTTGGCCAGCAGCTCCATGACCTTCATGCCCGCGTACTTGGCCAGGCGCACGCGCGCCGCCGTCACCGCCGGGATGGTTCCGTTGCCGGGCAGGGCCAGGCCGATGGACTCCGACAGGCAGTTCATGGAGTTGGCCGTGAACATGCCCGAGCAGGAGCCGCAGCCCGGGCAGGCCTTCATCTCCAGGTCGCAGAGCTGCTCCTCGTCCATCTCGCCGCGCTTCACGCGGCCCACGGCCTCGAACACGCTGATGAGGTCAACGGGGTTGCCCGCCGAGGAGCCCGCCAGCATGGGGCCGCCCGAGATCAGGATCGAGGGGATGTTCAGCCGCAGCATGGCCATGAGCATGGCGGGCACGGTCTTGTCGCAGTTGGGGATCATCACCAGGGCGTCGAAGGGGTGCGCCGTGGCCATGATTTCGATGGAGTCGGCGATGATCTCGCGGCTGGGCAGCGAGTAGCGCATGCCCGCGTGGTTCATGGCCAGGCCGTCGCAGACGCCGATCACCGGGAATTCCATGGGCGTGCCGCCCGCCATGCGGACGCCGGCCTTGGCCGCGTTGGCGATGGTGTCCAGGTGCAGATGGCCGGGGACCACCTCGTTGGCGGAGTTGACGATGCCGATCAGGGGGCGTTCGATTTCCTCTCGGGTCAGTCCGAGGGCGTGGAGCAGGGAGCGGTGGGGGGCTTTCTCCAGCCCGCCGGTCATGAGTTTGCTGCGCATGGCGGCTCCTGGGAGTGGGATGAGCCGTGGATAGCCCCAAAGCGGGGCGAAGTCACCCCCCGGGATTCTGCGGCCTTGTAAGCCGACCGCGCCAGTAGGCAATAAAATTTCTCAGATAAGGCTTGATCTGTCGAAAAAATCAGCTCGGACCCTGGCGCTATGCGCGGGTTTGGGTTAGGCCCAAAAGTAGCGCGCCCAGGATGGAATGCCGTTCTAAGGAGTATGGCGCGCTCGCCAATGAGGTTCCGTACATGGCTCCCGAATCACACGAATCCGGCTTCGTTGACAGTACCCGCCCGGACATTTCCTACCCCCGGCCACAGTGGGAGGACGCACCGGTGGGCCTCGCAGTAACTGACCGCGACGGCGCCGTGCTCCGCGTGAATCCGCGGCTGGGGGAAATGACCGGCCTCTCCCCCGCCAGCCTGGCGGGCGCGCCCCTGGAGGCCTTCCTCTACAGCCTGGACAATCCCGGGCCGGAGGAGCCCGGCAACGCGTCTCCGACCCGCAGGTTGTCGTTGCGGACCGCGTCCGGCAGGGAGATCCCCGTGGCCGTGCGCTGTGTTCAGCTGGGCTCCGGGGAGCAGGGACACCTCTTGTGGGCATTGATGGAGATTCCCGGGGCCGGCGAGGGGGAATGCCGCGCCGAGCTGCTTCGCGAACGCGAGGAGCACGGGCGCGCAGCCGTATTCAGGAACAGCTTCCTGGTCAACGTCAGCAGGGAGATGCGCACCCCCCTGAACTCCATCCTCGGCATGGTCCGCCTGCTGATCGACAGCGAGCCCACCCTGGGCCAGCGGGACATCCTGGATGATCTTGAGTCGGCAGCCTCCTCCCTGCGCTTCGTCATGGACAACCTGCTGGACTACACCGACACGGAAACAGGCAACGATGCCCACTCCTCCGCCGACTTCGACGTCCGCCTGGTCCTGGAGGGCGTCCTGGAGGCGTTCTCCCGCGCGGCCAGCCGCAAGGGGCTGGTCCTGTCGCTGGAGGTCGACCCGGACGTGCCGGCGCACCTGCGGACCGATCCGGCCCGGCTGCGCCAGGTGGCGGCCTGCCTGCTGGACAACGCGGTCAAGTTCACCTCGGCCGGAAAAGTCGCAGTGCGGGCCAGAATGGAAACCCAGGGGCTGCTGGTGCTGGAGGTGGAGGACACGGGCATCGGCCTGGACGAGTACGGCCTGTCCCTGCTGCAGGACGCCCCGGCGAGGGCGGCCCTTCTGGGCCGCTGGCGGCACCCCGGCGCGGGCCTGGGCCTCACCGTTTGCAAGCGCCTGCTGGAAACCGTGGGCGGCACCATCTCCGCCCGCAACGCGGAGGGCGGCGGGGCGGTGTTCACCTGCGTCATCCCTGTCGGCATGAGCCCGGCGTCTGCCGACGAGTGGGCGGCAAGCAGCGCCGCGAGGGCCCCGCAGGCGCGGAAGGGCGGCGGCTCCAAGGCGTCCCTGCGCATCCTGCTGGCCGAGGACAACGCCGTGAACAGGCGCTTCACCACCAAGTTCCTGATCCAGCGCGGGCACAGGGTCACAGCGGTAGAGAACGGGCGGGCGGCCTTGGACACCCTGGCCCGCGACGTCTTCGACATCGTGCTCATGGACATCTCCATGCCGGAGATGGATGGCGTGGAGGCCACCGCGGCCATCCGTGGCCACGACGGCTCCCGGTTCGATCCGCGCATCCCCATTGTGGCCGTCACGGCCCACGCCATGCGCGGCGACGAGGAGCGCTTCCTCAAGGCCGGCATGGACGCCTATCTGGCCAAGCCCCTGGACCTGGAGCACTTCGAACGCGTCATCCTGGAGGTCTGTTCGGTCTCGTCGGCCTGCCCGGCCGAAGCGGGGAAAGCCCCGGGCGACCAGGCGGAAGCAGCGGCCCCCGCGTCTGAGGGGGGCGGGCCGTTCGACACGGCGCAGCAGGCCAGACGCTTCGCCAATATGGGTGACATCCTGCCGGAGCTGTTGGCCCTGTTCATCAAGAATTCCGGTTCCACCACCGATGCGCTGCGCGCCGCCATGGAGACCGGCAGATTCGCCGATGCCACGCGCGCCGCCCACACGCTCAAGGGCATGGCGGCCGTGGTCTGCGCCACGGGAGTGGAGGCCGCGGCCATGGCCTTGGAGAAAGCGCTCTCCGCCCAGCCGGACGCGGATCACTCCCCCCTGTTCGAGTGCCTGGAGGTCCAGGTGGCCCTGGCCATGGACCATCTCCACAAGCCCAAGGGCGGCTTCAGGTGAGCGAGTACGCCGAGCACGACCTCGACGCCGAGGGCGTGGGACTGGTGGAGAAGCGCCTCTTCACCTTCGCCCAGGACGAACCCATGCCCCTGGAGAGCGGCGCAGTCATCGGCCCCGTGACCCTGGCCTACGAGACCTACGGCACCCTGGCCCCGGACGGCTCCAACGCCGTGCTGGTCTGCCACGCCCTCACGGGCGACAGCCACGCCGCCGGGGTCTACAGCGCCTCCGACCCCAAGCCTGGCTGGTGGGAAGTGATGATCGGGCCGGGCAAGGGCATCGACACGGACCAGTATTTCGTCATCTGCGCAAACGTCCTGGGCGGCTGCATGGGCTCCACCGGCCCGGCCAGCATCGACCCGGCCACGGGCCAGCCCTACGGGCCGGACTTCCCGGTGCTCACCATCGGGGACATGGTCCGCGCCCAGAAAGCCCTGCTGGACCATCTAGGCGTCAAGCGCCTGCTGGCCGCCGTGGGCGGCTCCATGGGCGGCATGCAGGTGCTGGAGTGGGCCGCGCGCTACCCCGACCGGCTGGTCTCCGCCATCGCCCTGGCCACCGCGCCCAGGCACTCGGCCCTGCAGATCGCCTTCCACGAGGTGGCCCGCCAGGCCATCGTGGCCGACCCTGACTGGAACGGCGGCCGCTACTACAGCTGCTGCAAGCCCGCCCACGGCCTGGCCGTGGCGCGCATGATCGGCCACATCACCTACCTCTCCGACGAGGCCATGCGCCACAAGTTCGGCCGGGGCCTGCAGGACAGGGCCGACTTCTCCTTCAGCTTCGACGCCGACTTCCAGGTGGAGTCCTACCTGCGCTACCAGGGCCGCAAGTTCGTGGAGCGCTTCGACGCCAATTCCTTCCTCTACATCACCCGCGCCGCCGACTACTTCGACCTGGGCTCCACCCACGGCGGCGGTTCGCTCACCAAGGCCTTCTCGCGCGGCAAGGTGCGCTTCCTGGTGGTCTCCTTCAGCTCGGACTGGCTCTACCCCACCTACCAGTCCCGCGAGCTGGTGCAGGCCCTCAAGCGCGCCGGAAAGGACGTGAGCTTCTGCGAAATCGAGGCCCACTGGGGGCACGACGCCTTCCTGCTGGACAGCCCCCGCCTGGCCGGGCTCATCTCCGGCCACCTGGAGCGCACCAGCCGCGACATGGCCAGGGGGATTCTCTAGATGCGCTACGATCTCGACCTCATCGCCTCCTGGATCGCCCCGGAATCGCGCGTGCTGGACCTGGGCTGCGGCCAGGGCGAACTGCTGGAATACCTGCACCAGGCCAAGAACGTGCAGGGCTACGGCGTGGAGCAGGACGAGGCCAAGGCCGCCGAGGGCATCGCACGGGGGGTCTCCATCCTCCAGGGCGACATCACCCGCGAGGTCATGGACTACCCCGACCACTTCTTCGACTTCGTGGTGCTCTCCCAGACGTTGCAGCAGGTGGCCGAGCCCCTGGGGCTCATCCGCCAGATGCTGCGCGTGGGCCGCAGGGCCGTGGTCAGCTTCCCCAACTTCGCCCACTGGCGCGGCCGCTGCCAGATGTTCTTCCAGGGCCGCGCCCCCGTGACCCCGGAACTGCCCTACGAGTGGAACGACACCCCCAACATCCGCGTGATCACCCTGGTGGACTTCAAGCGCTTCTGCGTGCGCCACTCCATCCCGGTCATCGAGGCCGTGGCCGTGAAGACGGAGCCTTCGGCGCGCACGGGGCTGATCCTGAACTGGCTGCCCAACCTGCGGGCCACCAACGGGATATTCTTGCTGGGAAGGTAGAGGAGGGGAGGGGGGATATGCCTCCGGCGGCCAAAGGGAGTTCCTCCCTTTGGAATCCCCTTTAGCTTCGCGTTGTTGCGGCATACGCTTTCAGCCTGAGACCATATTCTTCATCCCGTATTCCACGTTGTGACGATAGGCCAGCCCCAGCGCCCCTGGCGGCGCGGCGGGCGGCCTTGCGCTGGCGCTTCGCCAGAGGGCCGCAGGCCCGGCAGCTTGGGCCACCCGCCGCGCCGCCAGGGACGCTGGGGCTGGCCCACTGAATGACTTTTCCATCCGCTTCGCAGCAGAGCCGCAGGCCCGGCAGCTTGGGCCGCCCGCCGCGCCGCCAGGGGCGCTGGGCTGGCCCACTGAATGCCTCACCTGAGCTTGCACGGAACTGCTTCAACCCTGGCGGCATGAATCTCCCTCAGCCTCGCGCGGAGCGCAGGGGCAGGCCCACCAACAGGCCCCTTTTCTGCGCTTGCGCCGGAAGGCCGTCGCCTTCATTGACAACCCCCCTCCGACCGGATAGCGCAGGCCCCACAGGTGCCCAGCAATGGGAGAATAGGGAATCCCGTTCAAATCGGGAGCGGTCCCGCCGCCGTAAGTTCCATGCGTGTCCGCCCCTTCGCGCGCCACTGGGGAATCCCCCGGGAAGGCCGGGGCGGACGGAACGAGCCGGAAGACCTGCCTGTGCGTCATACCATGCTTCCAGCAGGGCAACGGGCTATTGCCGTGCATGGACCCCAGAAGGGCGAATACGGGCCGCTTCTCCAGCCGGAAACGGGTGGGGAGCGGCCCGGTCTTCTTCCTTCCAACAAGCCGCAAAGCGATGGAGCGCGCTCATGACTTCCGCCTTCCCCCCCGCCTTGCGTGGAATTCTCGTCCCGTTGCTTGTTCTGGCCTGCCTCGTGTCTGCCGCTTCCGGGGCTCTGGCCCACGGCGAAGCAAAAAACGAGGGGAAGACGGGCCTGCTGCTGGTGGCCTTCGGGACCAGCGCCCAAGGGGCCGACGCGGCCTACGCCAACATAGAAGCCAAGGTCCGGGAGCGCTTCCCGGGCATGGAGGTCCGCTGGGCCTACACCTCCGTGACCATCCGCAACAAGCTGGCCAAAGAGAAGGGCGTCCGACTTGATTCCCCGGCCCTGGCCCTGGCCCGCATGGCCGACGAGGGCTTCGGGCGCGTGGCCGTGCAGTCCCTGCAGACCATCCCCGGCGAGGAGTTCGAGGCCCTGCGCAGGACTGCCCTGGCCTTCTCCGGCATGCCCAAGGGCATCGCCCGGGTGGAGGTGGGCGAGCCTCTGCTGGCCTCCCCGCGGGACATGGAGCGGGCCGCCGCCGCGCTGCTGGCCTCCGTGTCCGCCGAACGCAAGCCGGGCGAGGCGGTGGTCCTGGTGGGGCACGGGTCTCGCCACAACGCGAACGCCTCCTACCCGGCCTTGCAGTACTACCTGTGGCGCAAGGACCGGAACGCCTTCGTGGGCACCGTGGACGCCTCCCCCTCCCGGGAGGACGTGCTGGCGGAGCTCGCCCGGGCGGGCCTGAAGAAGGCCTGGCTCGTGCCGCTGCTCGCCGTGGCCGGGGAGCACGCCCGCAACGACATGGCCGGTGACGGCCCGGATTCCTGGAAGACCGCCCTGGAGGCCCACGGCGTGGCCTGCGCGCCCGTGCTCAAGGGCACGGGGGAGATGGGCCCCGTGGCGGACATCTGGATCGATCATCTTGCCCAGGCGCTGGAGCGCCTGAGATAGCCCGGCCCCCCTGAGGGCAAGGGCGGGGAGCCGCATGAGGGGAGTCGAACCGCTCCTGGCGCTCTGCGTGGCGCTCACCGCGCTGGCGGCAGCCGCGGCCGGGACCGTGCCCGTGCCCGCGGCCGACGCGGCGCGCGTGCTGGCGGGCAAGCTCCTGGGGCAGGAGGGCTGGCTGGCCGGGGTGCCCGCCATGAGCGTGGCCCTGGTCTGGGACGTGCGCCTGCCGCGCATCGCCTGCGCCCTGGCCGTGGGCGGCTCCCTGGGGCTCTCCGGGGCGCTCTTGCAGGGCGTGCTGCGCAACCCCCTGGCGGATTCCTACACCCTGGGGGTCTCTGCGGGCGGGGCGCTGGGAGCCTGCCTGTGCCTGCTGGCCGGGTTCACGGGCCTGGGAGTGCTGTCCGTTCCGGCATGGGCTCTGGCCGGCTCGCTCGGCGCGCTGGCGGTGGTGCTGCTCATGGCCCGGGCCGGGGGAGGCTTCGACGCCGTGACCCTGGTGCTGGCCGGGGTGATGGTTGCCGCCACGCTCCAGGCCTGCATCGGGTTCGTGAAGTTTTTGGCCGGCGAGAACGTGGCCGGGCTGGTGTTCTGGCTCATGGGCGGCTTCTCCGCCAAGACCTGGGCCGAGACTGCCGTGGCCTGGGCCGGGCTGGGCTTGGCCCTGCCGGTGGCCCTGGCCTTCGCCCGCGACCTGGACGCCCTCTGCCTGGGCGACGAGCAGGCCGGGGCACTGGGCGTGGCCGTGGAGCCTGTGCGCCTGGCCCTGCTTGCCGCGGCGGCCCTGATGACGGCCTGCTCCGTGGCGGTCTCCGGCATCATCGGCTTCGTGGGCTTGATCGTGCCGCACATGGCCCGCATGGGCGTGGGGCCGGGCCATGCCAGGCTGCTGCCCGCCTCCATGCTGGGGGGGATGCTGCTCCTGCTGGGGGCGGACACCCTCTCCCGCGCGGCCCTGGCCCACGAGGTGCCCGTGGGCGTGCTCACGGCGCTCCTGGGCGGGCCGTATTTCTGCCTGCTGTTCCTGAGGGGGCGCGCCAATGGCTGAGGGGGGGGCTGAGCGCGCGCTGCTGGAGGCCCGGAGCCTCAATGTGGAGCGCGGCGGCCGCCCGGTGCTGCGCGGGCTGGACGTGACTCTTTTCGAGGGCGAGGTGCTGGGCGTGGTCGGGCCGAACGGCGCGGGCAAGACGACCCTGCTGCGCTGCCTGGCCGGGCTGCAAGCCCCGAGTTCGGGCGAGGTTCTGCTGGAGGGGCGGCCCATCCAGTCGGTCCCCCGCAGGGAGCTGGCCCGCGCCGTGGCCTACTCCCCGCAGGAGACCGAGGACCGCTTCGGCTTCACCGTGCGCCAGGCCGTGCTTATGGGCCGCCACCCCTGGCTGCCGCGCTTCGGCGCGACGCCGGACGCCGAGTGGGCGGGTGTGGACGCGGCCCTGGCCGCGCTCGACCTGGAGCGCCTGGCCCAGAGGCGGGTCACGGAGCTTTCCGGCGGCGAGAAACGGCGCGCGGCCCTGGCCCGCACCCTGGCCCAGGGCGGCCGCGCCGTGCTGCTGGACGAGCCCGCCGCCGGGCTGGACATCCGCCACGCCATCCTGGCCTTGCGCGTCTTCGCGCAGCGGGCCTCGCGCCACGGCGCGGGCGTGGCGGTGGTCCTGCATGATCTCAACCTGGCGGCCATGTTCTGCGAGCGTCTGCTCCTGCTCCAGGAGGGCGGGGCGGCTGCCTGCGGCCCGGTGGCCGAGGTCCTGACCGAGGAGAACATAGCCCGCGTGTTCGGCGTCCGCTCCAGGGTGGACGGCGGGCACGTGCGGTTTCTGGAGGATTGATGCGCTTTTGGCTGGCTTGCGCCATCGTGGCGCTTCTCATATTGCCGGGCGCGGCCCACGCCGGGGAGGGTCCGCGCGTGGTCAGCCTGTACGCGGCCCACGCCGAGAACCTGGCGCTCATGGGCGCGGCGGGCCTGCTGGTGGGCGTGAACGAGCCCCTGGGCGACCTGCCCGTGCTCTCCGCCCGCGACGGTGCCGAGGCCATCGCGGCCCTGAAGCCCGACCTCGTGCTGGCCCGCCCCATGCACCGCACCACGCAGCCCGGGCTGATCGAGCAACTGGAGCGCCTGGGCGTCAAGGTGGCTTGCCTCCAGCCCTCCTCGCCCGAGGAGCTTGAGCCCTACTGGCTGGAGCTGGGCAGGCTCGCCGGGCGCGAGGCCCAGGCCCGGGAGATGGCGACGGCCTTCCGCCGGGAGATGGCGGAGCTGGACGCCGTGGTGGCCAGGGTGCCGGAGCGGGAGCGCAGACGCGTGTATTTCGAGTCCATCCACCGCCAGATGAAGACGGTGAGCCCCGGCTCCATGGCGGCCTTCGTTCTGGAGCGTGCCGGCGGGATCAACGCCGCCCCGGACGCCGAGCCCGTCTCGGGCAGCAACATCGCGCTGTTCGGACTGGAGCGGCTGGTGGCCGCGGGGGACCGGGTGGACGTGTACCTGGCCCAGAAGGGGCCCATGAACCCGGTGAGCGTGGAGGAGATTGCGTCCACCCCGGGGCTTTCCGGGCTCAAGGCCGTGCGCGAGGGCCGGGTGTACCTGGTGGACGAGGCCCTGACCAGCAGGCCCACGCCGCGTCTGGCCCAGGGCGCGCGCCAGATGGCTGCCCTTTTGTATCCGCAACTGTTCGCAAACGACGGAGTGGCGAAGTGATATCGACCGGAACCCTGTATGCCGTGGGCGTCGGCCCCGGCGACCCTGACCTGCTGACCATCCGGGCCGTGAAGGCCCTGGGGGCCTGCGCCGTGGTGTTCGCCGCGGCCTCCACCAAGAACGACCACTCCCTGGCCTTGTCCATCGCCGCGCCGCACATGCGCCCCGAGACGCCGGTGGTGTCCCTGGGCTTCCCCATGACACGCGACCGCGCCGTGCTGGAGGCCGCCTGGGAGGCCAACGCCCGGGCCGTGCTGGAGGCGCTGGACCAGGGGCGCGACGCGGCCTTCATCACCCTGGGCGACCCCATGACCTATTCCACGTTCCTCTACCTCTGGCGCACGATCAAGGCCATGCGCCCGGACGCGCGCGTGGAGGTGGTGCCCGGCGTCAGCTCCATCCAGGCCGCCGCGGCCGCAGCCGGAGTGGGGCTGGCGGAATCAGGCGAGAACCTGGCCGTGCTTTCCGGCGTGGATGACCCGGCCCGCCTGCGCCGGGCTTTGGAGGCCTGCGACAGCGCGGTGATCCTCAAGGCCTACAGGAGCTTCCCCATGCTGCGTGAGCTGCTGGGCTCCATGGGCCTGGCGGACAAGGCCGTGCTGGTCAGCCGCTGCGGCCTGCCCGGGGAGGCCATCGTGCGGGGGCTTGCGGAGGTGGGCGAGAGGCCGCCCTATTTCTCGTTGATTCTGGTAAAAAAATAACCTGGCTGCAAGTCTAGAGATTCCGGCATGTTGCGGGCCGGGCGGGGAGCGATTCCCGCCCGGCCCGCCGTTTTTTCGGGGTTCCGCCCTAAAGAAACACCCTGTCGCGTTCGATAAGCGCTTCAGAAAGGGTGCACTAGAGCGCGACGCCCTTCCGGGGGGAGGGGAGAAGTCGTGCAGGCAAGGATGCCACCACTATTCAAGGAGGAATCGCGATGTCACTGGTTATCAACCACAACATGATGGCGGCGAACGCCACACGGAACCTGTCCAACTCGTACGGGAAGCTGGCAGTCTCGACCAGGCGCCTCTCTTCGGGCCTGCGGGTGGGCACGTCCTCGGACGACGCGGCCGGCCTGGCCGTACGCGAGCTGATGCGCGCCAACATCGCCTCGCTCAACCAGGGCGTGCGCAACGCCAACGACGCCATCTCCATGATCCAGACCGCGGACGGCGCGCTCGGCGTCATCGACGAAAAGCTGATCCGCATGAAGGAACTGGCGACCCAGGCTTCCACCGGCACCTACACCTCTGACCAGCGCCTGATCATCGACTCCGAGTACCAGGCCATGTCCTCGGAGATCACCCGAATCGCCAAGTCCACGGACTTCAACGGCATCTACCTGCTCAACGGCAACCTCTCCGGCGCCACGCACTCCGGCTCCGGCCTGGTGCCCACCGGCAAGCTCAAGGTGCACTTCGGCAACAACAACTACTCCGCCTCCGACTACTACTACGTGCAGATCAACGCGGCCACTGCCTCGTCCCTGGGCGTGGGCCAGGGTGCGGGCGCGGGCAAGGCCGGGCGCTCCATCTCCACGCAGGACCTGGCCCAGAAGGCGCTCTCCGCCCTGAACAAGGCCATCGTCTCCAAGGACAAGATCCGCGCCAACCTGGGCGCCCTGCAGAACCGCCTGTCCAACACGGTGCAGAACCTGCAGATCCAGGCCGAGAACCTGCAGTCCGCCGAATCGCAGATCTCCGACGTGGACGTGGCCACCGAAATGACGGAATTCACCCGTCAGCAGATCCTGACCCAATCCGCCGTGGCCATGCTCGGCCAGGCCAACAACCTGCCCAGAATGGCTCAGCAGCTTTTGGGATAAAAGAGGGAACGAGAGCCTCCCTCTCCTCCGTTGGCCGGGGCGTACGAGCGCCCCGGCTTTTTTCGTTTCTTCGCCCGGAGAGGGCTAAAGCTTTTCAGGAATCGGCCGATTAGAGGCGCGAATCATCCCCTTGAAACCCGGTCCGGCAGTTCGGCGCGGGGGATCGTCCGGGGGGATGAAAACAGGCAAGGAAGCCGCTTAACATTCACGGAGGAATCACCATGGCTCTCGTAATCAACCACAACATGATGGCGATGAACGCGTCCCGCAACTTGTCGAACTCGTACGGCAAGTTGAGCGTTTCGACCAGGCGCCTGTCCTCGGGCCTGCGCGTGGGCAACGCTTCTGACGACGCGGCCGGCTTGGCTGTCCGCGAACTGATGCGCGCGAACATCTCATCGCTCAACCAGGGGGTGCGCAACGCCAACGACGCCATCTCCATGATCCAGACCGCGGACGGCGCGCTCGGCGTCATCGACGAAAAGCTGATCCGCATGAAGGAACTGGCGACCCAGGCCTCCACGGGCACCTACACCTCTG